>NZ_JBEZHV010000014.1:0-209125 GCF_040650755.1 Streptomyces sp. NPDC048623 | reverse complement strand
GGGAGCCGCACGGCTCCCGCCCCCTCGGGCGTTCCAGGCGACAGATCGCGCGTCAGCTCTCCTGCTCGCGCTCCACCTGCTCGTTCCACTCGCGCTTGATCGCGCGCCAGGCCTCGTCCGTCTTGCCGAGGCGCCAGTAGCCGGAGATCGACAGGCGTTCGCGCGGGACCGAGCGGTCGAGGCGCAGGTGGCGGCGCAGTTCCTTCACGAAGCCGGCCTCGCCGTGGACGAAGGCGTGCACGTCGCCGGGCGGGAAGTCGAGTCCGCGCACGGCTTCGACGAGCGCCTCGCCCGCCGGGCGGGCGCCGCGGTGCAGCCAGCTGACCTCGACGCCGTCGGCGGTCGCGAACTTCTGCTCCTCCGACGCGTCCGCCACCTCCAGGAACGCGTGCACCCGCGCCCCGGCGGGCAGCCGCTCCAGGGCGACCGCGACGGCCGGCAGTGCGCTCTCGTCGCCGACGAGCAGGTGCCAGTCGGCTGCCTCGTCCGGGGCGTAGCCGCCGCCCGGCCCCAGGAAACGGATGGTGTCGCCGGCCTGCGCCCGCGCCGCCCACGGTCCGGCCAGACCCTCGTCGCCGTGCACCACGAAGTCCACGGTCAGTTCGCGGTGCACCGGGTCCCAGGCCCGCACCGTGTACGTCCGGGTGGTCGGCCACTGCTCGCGCGGGAACTGCGCCCGGATCCGCTCCATGTCGAACGGCTCCGGGTAGCTCACACCCTCCGCCGCGAACAGCAGCTTCACATAGTGGTCGGTGTACGCGCCGATCTCGAAGGCGTCCAGACCGGGGCCGCCGAGCACCAGACGCACCATGTGCGGGGTGATCCGCTCCGTGCGGACCACCCGGGCCTCGTGCGCCCTCGGTGCCTTGCGTGCGGACTGTTCTGCCACGGCGGTCTCCCCGTTTTCCGGCCGAATTGCTTAGCTGTGCCTAAGTTAACACCACTCCCGCAGGGCCCGCCCGGGCCCGCCCGGGCCCTGCCCGGCTCCGCCCCCGGTCCGCCCGTCCTCAGCGCCTTCAGCGCCCTCAGCGCGCGAGTACCGGCAGCAGCCGCCCCACCGCCCCGCCGAGCCCCCAGCGCCGCACCAGGTCCGCCAGCGCCTCCGGGTCCCGGGGCGCCGAGGGCAGCGCCGCCGAGAACTCCGGCAGCGGCACGTCCCGTGCGACCCGTACCACCGCCGGGGCCACGTCCAGATAGTCCGCCGCCTCCACGATCCCCCTGCGCTTGGCCGGGGTCAGCTTGGTCGTCCGGTCGGCCGCCGCGGCCCGGACGCCCGCCAGGTCCCCGTACTCCGTGATCAGCTGCGCCGCCGTCTTGTCGCCGATGCCCTTCACCCCGGGCAGCCCGTCGCTGGTGTCCCCGCGTAGCGCCGCCATGTCCGCGTACTGGTCGGGGCGCACCCCGTACTTCGTACGGATCAGCTCGTCGTCCACCAGGTCGCAGTCGCCGACGCCCTTGCGCGGGTACAGCACCCGCACCCCGCGGGCGTCGTCCACCAGCTGGAACAGGTCCCGGTCGCCCGTGACGATGTCCACCGGGCCCGAGGCCCGCGCGGTCAGCGTGCCGATCACGTCGTCCGCCTCGAAGCCCGCCGCGCCGACCCGGGCGATGCCGAGCGCCGCGAGCACGTCCACGATCACCGGCACCTGCGGCGACAGGGTGTCCGGCACCTCCTCCACGTCCGGTCCCACCGGGGTCTCCTCGGCCACCCGGTGCGCCTTGTACGAGGGGATCAGGTCCACCCGCCACTGCGGGCGCCAGTCGTCGTCCCAGCACGCCACCAGCTCGTCCGGCCGGTGGTCCTGGACGAGCCGGGTGATGAAGTCGAGCAGCCCGCGCACGGCGTTGACCGGAGTCCCGTCCGGCGCCCGGACCGAGTCCGGCACGCCGAAGTACGCGCGGAAGTAGAGGCTGGCGGTGTCGAGGAGCATCAGGCGTCGCGTCACCCCCCGATCATGCCGCACCCCACCGACAGCGCCCGCCTCGCTCGTGACGCCGGTCACCTTCGCGTTTGCACAGCGCCGCCCCGGGCAGGCGCGAGCCCGGAGCGAACCCGTACGGGGTTCAACGATTCGAACCGAACAGGTCCGGATCGCTGAGTTCTCGTACGCGACGGGTCGCGCGGGCAGATCCCGCCACGCTCCACGGCCTGGCCACGGCGGGGGTGGCGGGCCGTTTTCGTTGCTACCCGTGAGGTGTATGTGTCCACGCTCCAGGCCGACCATCTGTACAAGGTGTTCGGCAGACGACCCGACGAAGCCGTCCGCGAACTCGCCGAAGCCGAAGGAGGCGAGGGGAACGCGGCCGACCGCGAGGCGCTGCGCGCCGACGGCACCACGGCGGCCGTGATCGACGCCTCGTTCACGGTCGGATCCGGCCAGATCTTCGTCGTCATGGGTCTGTCGGGGTCCGGCAAGTCCACCCTCCTGCGGATGCTGAACGGCCTGCTCGCCCCCACCGCGGGCCGCGTCCTCTTCGACGGCCGCGACCTCACCGCGCTCTCGCCCCGCGAGCTGCGCGAGGTCCGCTCCCAGAAGATCAGCATGGTCTTCCAGCACTTCGCCCTCTTCCCGCACCGCAGCGTCCTCGAGAACGCCGCCTACGGCCTGGAGGTCCAGGGCGTCCCGCGCGCCGAGCGCGAGAAGCGCGCCGCCGAGGCCCTCGGGCTGTGCGGCCTCGCCGGCTGGGAGAAGTCCTGGCCCGACGAGCTCTCCGGCGGCATGCAGCAGCGCGTCGGCCTCGCCCGCGCGCTCGCCACCGACGCCGACCTGCTCCTCATGGACGAGTCCTTCAGCGCCCTCGACCCGCTGATCCGCCGCGACATGCAGGACCAGCTGCTCGTGCTCCAGCAGAAGCTGAAGAAGACCATCGTCTTCATCACCCACGACCTCAACGAGGCCATGCGCCTCGGCGACCGCATCGCCGTCATGCGCGACGGCCGGATCGTCCAGCTCGGCACCGCCGAGGACATCCTGGTGCGCCCCGCAGACGCCTACGTGACCTCCTTCATCCAGGACGTCGACCGCACCCGCGTGCTCACCGCCGCCGCCGTCATGACCGACGGCACGGTCGCCCCGGACGACTGCCCGCCCGGCTGCGACTGCGCCCCGGTCGCCCCCGAGACCCCGCTCGCCGAGCTGTGCGCCATCTCCGCGCGCACCCTGCACCCGGTGGCCGTCGCCGACGCCACCGGCGCGGTCCTCGGCGTCGTCGCCCAGGACCGCCTCCTCGGCGTCATGGGCGGCCTCGACGCCGACGTACGCCCCACCGCCAGGAGCGGTGCGACCGAGGAGGTGACCGCCCATGCCTAGGCTCCCCCTCGGCCAGTGGGTCGACAGCACCGTCGACTGGCTCCAGGCGCAGCTGTCCTGGCTGTTCGACGCCATCAGCGCCGTCGTCACCGGCCTCTACGACGGCATCGACGCCGTCCTGTCCGCGCCGCAGCCACTGCTCTTCGCCGGCATCCTCGCTGTCGCCGCCTGGTGGCTGCGCGGCCTCACCGCCGGAGTGCTCGCCTTCGCGGGTCTCGCCCTCGTCGACTCCGTCGAGCTGTGGGACGACGCCATGTCGACCCTCTCGCTCGTGCTCGTCGCCACTCTCGTCACCCTGGTGATCGCCGTACCCCTCGGCATCTGGGCGGCCCGCTCCAAGACCGTCAGCGCCGTGCTGCGCCCGGTCCTGGACTTCATGCAGACCATGCCGGCCATGGTCTACCTCATCCCCGGCATCATCTTCTTCGGCGTCGGCGTGGTCCCCGGCATCATCGCCACCATCGTCTTCGCCCTGCCGCCGGGCGTGCGCATGACCGAACTCGGCATCCGCCAGGTCGACGGCGAACTCGTCGAGGCCGCCGAGGCCTTCGGCACCACTCCGCGCAACACCCTGCTGCGGGTCCAGCTGCCGCTCGCGCTGCCCACCATCATGGCCGGCGTCAACCAGGTCATCATGCTCGGCCTCTCCATGGTCGTCATCGCCGGCATGGTCGGCGGCGGCGGACTCGGCGGCGCCGTCTACCGCGCCATCGGCAACGTCGACATCGGCCTCGGCTTCGAGGCCGGCATCTCCATCGTCATCCTCGCCATGTACCTCGACCGGATGACCGGCGCCCTCGGCCGCCAGGTCTCCCCGCTCGGCCGCCGCGCCGCCGCCAAGGCCCGCGCCGTGCGCGCCGCCCGGACCGGCGCGAAGATCTGGGGCCACCGCCCGCAGCCCGTCACCGCCCTCGTCGGCGTGGTGATCCTCGCGCTCGTCGCCGGCGGCATGGGCTTCCTCGGCGGCGGCTCCTCCACCGCCGGCAACGGCAGCGCCTCCGGCTCCGGCCACGGCAAGAAGATCAGCCTCGGCTACATCCCCTGGGACGAGGGCATCGCCTCCACCTTCCTCTGGAAGGAGCTCCTGGAGCGCCGCGGTTACGAGGTCGACGCCAAGCAGCTGGAGGTCGGCGCCCTCTTCACCGGTCTCGCCGGCGGCCAGATCGACTTCCAGACCGACTCCTGGCTGCCCGTCACGCAGGCCCAGTACTGGGCCACGTACAAGAACAAGCTGGAGGACCTCGGCTCCTGGTACGGCCCCACGTCGCTCGAGCTCACCGTCCCCTCGTACATGAAGGACGTGAACAGCCTCGCCGATCTCAAGGGCAAGGCCGGGCGGTTCAAGGGCCGGATCGTCGGCATCGAGCCGAGCGCCGGCATGATGGGCATCCTCAAGGACAAGGTCATGAAGGACTACGGCCTGGCGGGTGAGTACAAGGTCGTCGACGGTTCCACGCCCGGCATGCTCGCCGAACTCAAGCGCGCGTACGACAAGAAGGAGCCCATCGCGGTCACCCTCTGGTCGCCGCACTGGGCCTACTCCAGCTACGACCTCAAGAAGCTGACGGACCCCAAGGGCAGCTGGGGCACCGGCGACGTCGTCCACACCCTGGCCCGCAAGGGCTTCGCCGCCGAGAACCCCGAGGTCGGCGCCTGGCTGAAGCACTTCAAGCTCAGCGAGAAGGAGCTCACCGGCCTGGAGGCCGTCATCCAGGAGACCGGCAAGGGCAAGGAGCAGGAGGCCGTCCGCACCTGGCTCGACAGGAACCCGGGCGTCGAGGAGCGGCTCGCGCCGCGGTAGAGCCCGACCGGATCTCCCGATCCGCGCATTCCGCGAGTGGTCGCGAATGATCCGATTTCGCTCCGAAAAGGGGTGGTCGCCGAGCGTGTTCGGCAACCACCCCTTTTCGCCACGACGCGAAACCCCGCCCCAAAGCTGCGTAAGGTGCAGGTAACCGACCGGTACGAGAACACGCACGACAACACGCACGAGGGACACGAGGGAGGGGTCGGCATGGACGACAAGGAGTCGTTGCGCGTGGGCGCGGCCGTCAAACGGCGCCGCCGCGCACTCCAGCTCACCCTGGCCGTCGTCGCCCGGCGCAGTGGCCTGTCCGTGCCCTTCCTCAGCCAGGTCGAGAACGAGCGGGCCCGCCCCAGCGACCGCTCCCTCCAGCTCGTCGCCGAGGCCCTGGAGACCACCGCCGGCGAACTGCTCGCCGCCGCCGAGGCCGCGCGCACCGTCGACGTCGTCCGCTCCCACGAGGAGCTGTGGGACATGCCCCCGGGCGTACGTCCGCTGGTCCGCGGCCGGCACCAGCTGCAGGCCCTGGAGGTCACCGGCGAGCAGGACGCCGGACGCGAATTCCTGCACCGCAACGACGAGTTGCTGTACGTCGCCGACGGCGCCGCCGAGATCGAGGCCGAGGGGCGCGCGTACCGCCTGGAGCGCGGCGACACCCTCTACCTGTCGGGCGGCGTACGGCACCGGTGGCGGGCCACCGCGCCCGGCACCCGGCTCGTCTTCGTCTCCGTCGCCGACCACGTCGAGGCGACCGAGGAATAGGCGCCGGGCGAGGGAGCGCGGGAGCGCGAGGGTGTGGGAGCGCGAGGGGCGAGGAGGTGAGGACGCGCGTGCGGGTCGTCTCCCTGGTGCCCTCGCTGACCGAGGCCGTCGCCGTCTCCGCGCCGCCCGGCACCCTCGTCGGTGTCACCGACTGGTGCACGCACCCGGCCGGCCTCGGGGACGGCGTGCAGCGGATCGGGGGCACCAAGAACCCGGACACCACGTCCGTCGTACGGCTCCGGCCCGATCTCGTCCTCGCCAACGAGGAGGAGAACCGGGCCCCGGATCTCGACGCCCTGCGCGCCGCCGGGATCGAGGTGCTCGTCACCGAGGTGCGCACCCTGGAGCAGGCCTTCGACGAGCTGGCGCGGGTCCTGGAGGCGTGCGGGGTGGCCGGGCGGCCGGGCTGGCTGGACGCCGCCGAGGCCGCCTGGGAGGGAGTGACCCCCGAGAGCACGTGGGAGGGAGTGACCCCCGAGAGCACGTGGGCCGGGGTCACCGCCGAGAGCACCCGGGCCGGAGCCGGAGGGGCCGCCGGCGGGCCGCTCCGTACCGCCGTCGTGCCGGTCTGGCGGCGGCCCTGGATGGTCCTCGGACGCGACACCTTCGCCGGCGACCTGCTCGCCCGGCTCGGCGTACGGAACCTGTACGCCGGCCACGCCGAGCGCTATCCCAAGGTCCCGCTCGACGAGCTGCGGGCCGCCGCGCCCGAACTCGTCGTGCTCCCCGACGAGCCGTACCGCTTCACCCGCGACGACGGCCCCGAGGCCTTCCCCGGGGTCCCCGCCGCGCTCGTCGACGGACGGCACCTCACCTGGTACGGGCCGTCACTGGCCGAGGCGCCCCGGGTGCTGCGAGCAGCGCTCCGCTCAGCAGCCCCCGCGCGGTCCTGACCGCCGCGAACAGCCACGCCGCGACCAGGAGTACGTAGAGCCCGATCGCCAGCCACCGGAACACCGCGAGCCCGGTGTGCTGGGCCAGCCCCTCCGCGCCGGTCACACAGGTGCCGACCGGGAACGTGAACGCCCAGAAGGTCATCGCGAAGCCCATGCCCTGCCGGCGGGCCCGCAGCACGAGCGCCCCGGCGAGGGCCAGCCACAGCAGCGCGAAACCCATCACCGGTACGCCGTAGAGCACCGCGAAGGCCGAGAAGCCGGAGGCGTACGGGGCGGGCAGCACGCCCGGTGCGGCGTCGGCGAACTTGTTCGCGGCCGTCGTCGACTGGCCCAGTGGCCCGAGGACCAGGAACAGCGTCGGGGTCAGCGCGAGAGGCAGCGGGGCGCCGGTCACCAGGCGCCCGAACACCAGCGGCAGCATGACGAGCGTCGCGAGCAGGCTGACGCCGAACATCGCGTGACAGGCCAGCAGGAGGGTCGTCCGGGCCTGGCCCTCCGGCAGGTGCGGCAGGAGCAGCGGGCCGAGCGCCGCCGACACCATCGGGGCGACCACCGGCAGCAGCCACACCGGCGACGCCGCGTCGATCCGGTGCCGGGCCACCATCAGATACGGCACCGCCACCGCGGCCGCCAGACCCACCGCCGTACCCGCCGTGAACAGCACCGCGTCGATCGTGACGGCGGCGGACACCCCGATCCAGTCCCGGCCCACCACCAGCGCGCCGCCGCCCACCGCGAGCAGTGCCATCGACAGACACCCGTAGAACGGCGCCATCGCCGGGTCCAGGAGATGGGCCTTCGCCTGGTCGCGGTGGTGGGTCCAGTGCAGCGTCCGGGCGGTGAGCAGCGTCAGCAACATCGCGAGGGAGAACGACCAGATCAGCGCGCAGGCCGTGCGCAGGCCCGGGACGCCGACGGGGAGCGAGGCGCCGGCCGTCGCGACGATGGCCGTGCCCATCACCGAGGCGTACCAGTTGGGGCCGAGGTGACGGACCGCGGTCCAGCGGGGGCGGGGGGTGGTGAGGCCGGGGGCCGGATGCGCGGGTGCGAGGGTTGCCATGGACCCAATTTCCTGCGCGATCACAGCCCCCACCAGGGACATTGTCGCTATGAGGTCATAAGCTGACGTTATGAGCAGCCCGCCGCCGGCGTCGAGCGACGTCCCTCCCGCCCTTCTGTCCCACCGGGTCCCCGACCTCGGCGCGCTCGAACTCCTCCTCGCCGTCGCCCGGCACGGCAGCCTCGGCCGCGCCGCGCGCGACGTCGGCATCACCCAGCCCGCCGCGAGCAGCCGGATCCGCTCCATGGAGCGGATGCTGGGCGTCGCCCTGGTGGACCGTTCGCCGCGCGGCTCACGGCTCACCGACGCCGGGGCGCTCGTCACCGACTGGGCGCGGCGCATCGTCGAGTCCGCGGAGGCCTTCGACGCGGGCGTCCAGGCGTTGCGCGGGCGGCGCGACTCGCGGCTCCGGGTCGCCGCGTCCATGACCATCGCCGAGTATCTGCTGCCCGGCTGGCTCATCGCGCTGCGCGCGCAGCGGCCCGACACGGCGGTCTCGCTCCAGGCCGGGAACTCCGCGGCCGTCGCGGAGCGGCTGCTGGGAGGGGACGCGGATCTCGGCTTCGTGGAAGGGCTCGCCGTCCCGGAGGGCCTGGAGGGCACGGTCGTCGCCCACGACCGGCTCGCCGTCGTGGCCGCGCCGTCGCACGCCTGGGCGCGGCGGCGCAAGGACCTGGACCCGGCGGAGCTGGCGGCGACGCCGCTGGTGCTGCGGGAACGGGGGTCGGGCACGCGGCAGGTCCTCGACGCGGCGCTGGCGGAGTACGGCGGCCTCGCGGAGCCGCTCCTCGAACTGGCCTCCACGACGGCGGTGAAGGCGGCGGCGGTGAGCGGTGCGGGGCCGGCGGTCCTGAGCGAACTGGCGGTCGCGGAGGAACTGGGGTCGCACCGCCTGGTGGTGGTACCGGTGGCGGGGGTGCTGCTGCGGAGGGACCTGCGTGCGGTCTGGCCGACGGGCCACCGCCCGACGGGCCCGGCGCGGGACCTGCTGTCGCTGACGCGGTGAGGGGGCGCGGCGCGCGCCCTGGGGTGCCGCCTCAGCCACCGCCGTGTGGGCGATCGTCCCGCTGGGGCGTGCCGCACCTGTGCCCGGACCCGCATCACCTGGGCGGTGCGCCGGTGGGGGTGGGGCGCGGGGACCGCTCCGGAGGGCGCATTCGGGACTGCATGATGTACGGCGCGGCCGGCTGCAAAGTGTCCTGAACGCCCCGCGCCCCGCGCCACACATCACGCTTTACGTCCCGAACGCGCCCTCCTGCACGGACCCCGCACCCCAGGTTGACGGTCGCCCGCGGCCGGGTGGTCACCTACGGCCCGCAGCGCCGTCAGATCCGCGCGCCGCGCCGCTCCTTCGCCGCCGTCACCAGGGCCCGCATCACCCGGAGGTCCTCGCCCATCTCCGGGTGCCACTGGACGCCGAGCGCCCAGTCGGGGGAGGGGAGTTCGATCGCCTCGATCGTGCCGTCGTCGGCGTGTGCCGAGACGAGCAGGTTCTTGCCGAGGACGTCGACGCACTGGTGGTGGTACGTGGGGACCTCGGCGCGCTCCGGGACCACGGCCGCGTAGCGGGTGCCGGGGACGGGGCTCACCGGGTGGCGGCCCATCACGCCGACCGCCTCCGTGTGCCCGTCCAGGTGCTGCACGAGGGTGCCGCCGAGGGCCACGTTGAGGAGCTGGAGGCCCCGGCAGATGCCGAGCAGCGGGACCCCGGCGGTCAGGGCCGCCTCGATCAGGGCCAGCTCCCAGGCGTCCCGGGCCGGGGCCGGCGGGCCGGTACGGGGGTCGGGCACGGCCCCGTACCGTACCGGCTCGACGTCCGCGCCGCCCGCGACCACCAGGCCGTCGAGCCGGGCCACGGCCTCCGCCGCGGCGGACGGCTCGTCCGGCGGCAGCATCACCGCGAGCCCGCCGCTCGCCTGCACCAGGCGCGGATAGGCGGCCGGGAGCAGCGCCGCGGGCAGCTCCCACACGCCCCACCGGGCCTGGTCGAGATAGGTCGTCACACCGATGAGCGGCTTGGGCACGGACGTTCCTCCGGGTGCTGGGTGAGGGAGCGGGGGTCAGCGTTCGAGTTCCGCCTCGGCCGCGGCGAGTGCCGCGAACTCCTCCTCGGGCGCCTTCGCCACCAGATGATGCCGACTGTAGAACGCGAAGTAGGCGAGGGCGATCACGTACACGGCCAGGGCGATGAGCGCCGCGTCCTTGTCCACCAGGAAGGTCGCCACCAGGGCGGAGAGGGCCAGGACGAAGGCGACCGACGAGGTGAGCACACCGCCGGGCGTGCGGTACGGGCGGGCCAGGCCCGGCTCGCGGCGGCGCAGCACGATGTGGGACAGCGCCATCAGGGCGTACGAGATGGTGGCGCCGAAGACCGCGATGTTCAGCATCCGGGCCCCGTTGCCGGTGCCCGCGGCGAGCGCGAAGCCGATCGCGCCCGGGATCAGCAGGCCCAGGTACGGCGACTTGCGGCGGCTGGTGAGGGACAGGAAGCGGGGCAGATAGCCGGCCCGGGACAGCGCGAACAGCTGGCGCGAGCCCGCGTAGATGAGGGAGAAGAAGGAGGCGACCAGACCGGCCAGGCCCGCGTAGTTCACGAAGCGGCTGAGCGCCGTCGGCTCCCCGTCGCCCTGGAGTGCCACCACCAGCGGGTTCCCGGCCTCCTGCACGGCCGCCGCGCCGCGCGCCCCGGTCGCCGCGAAGAAGGTGATCACGGCGAGGAGGACGAGGATGCCCATGGAGAGCGCGAGCGCCCGCGGCATCGAGCGCACCGGGTCCTTGGCCTCCTCCGCGGCCAGCGGCACGCCCTCGACGCCCAGGAAGAACCACATGCCGAAGGGGAACGCGGCCCAGATGCCGAGCAGCCCGAACGGCAGCCAGGAGTTCGAGCCGGTCGCGGCCGGGTCGACGGGGATGTCGTCGAGCCCGGAGACATGGAAGTCGCTCAGCGCGCCGAGCGCGAAGACGAGCAGCGCGGCCACGGCGACGGCCGTGACGATCAGGCTGAAGCGCAGCGCCTCGCCCACACCCCACAGGTGGATGCCGATGAAGAGCGCGAAGCAGACCAGATAGACCGGCCAGCCCGACTCCAGGCCGAAGAGCCCGAGGGACTCCACGTAGTCGCCGATGAAGATCGAGATCGCGGCGGGCGCGAGCACGTACTCGATGAGGATCGCGGTGCCGGTGAGGAAGCCGCCCCAGGTGCCGAGCGCGCGCCGGGCGAAGCCGTAACCGCCGCCCGCGGTGGGCAGGATCGCGGACAGCTCGGCGAGCGAGAAGACCAGACAGGCGTACATCGCGCCCATCAGGACCGTCGCGACGGCGAGCCCGCCGAATCCGCCCTTGGAGAGGCCGATGTTCCAGCCGGAGTAGTCGCCGGAGACGACGTACGCGACGCCGAGCCCGGTCAGGAGCAGCCAGCCCGCGCTGCCGCGGCGCAGGGTGCGCCGCTCCAGATAGTCGTCCTCGGCTTGAGTGGTGCTCCCGGTGGTGTCTTCCAGCGTCATGGCAGCGTCAGCTCCCCGCAACGAGCCCAATGGATTGGTGCCATACCTTTGCGGCCGCCAGGCGGAGAGCGCAAGTCCCGTGCGTTACTTTCGGGTTACGCGTACGGGGCACCGCCGCTCACGTCAGGAAGCCGCGAAGCAGTGCCGCCGTGCCCGCGCAGTGCTCCCGCATCACCTCGCGCGCCGCGTCCGCGTCACCCTCCAGGACCGCCTCCACCAGCGCCTCGTGCTGGTGCTGCGAGTGCTCCAGATTGCGTACGAGCAGGGGGATGCAGTCGAGCAGGTCGTTGACAGTCGCGCGGACCGCCGCGTACTGCGCGGTGAGGGTCGGCGAACCGGACAGCTCCGCGAGCGTGAGGTGGAGCAGGGTGTCCTGCCGCCGGTAGTCCCCGAGCGGCGCGTCATGGGTCGCCGCGAGCGCCGCCCGCAGCCGCTCCGCGCCCTCGGCGGTCAGGCCGTGCGCCGCGCACAGACCGGCCGCACCGGTCTCCAGGACCTCGCGGAAGCGCAGCGTGTCCTCCACGTCGACGGCCGCGATCCGGCGCCGCAGCTCCGCCTCGTCGGCGGTCTGCGGGCGCCGGAGCACGAACGTCCCGCCGTACCGCCCGCGCCGGCTCTCCACCAGGCCCTGCTCCTGGAGCACCTTCAGGACCTCGCGCAGCGTGACCCGGCTGATCCCCATCCGGTCGGCCAGCTCCCGCTCGGCCGGAAGCCGCTCCCCGCCCGGCACCAGGCCGAGCCGCACGACCTGCAGGATCTGCTCCAGGGCCTCCTCGAACCCGTTGCCCGCGCGCACCGGCCGCAGCACGGGCGTCAGCCGGTCCGCCGATTCACTCGTACTGGCCACCTCGCCGTTTCCCCTTCCCAAGCAATGGTTCCTAGCAATACCTTATGGCTCCCGGCAGGCCGAAGGAGGAGTAATCCCGTGGCAGACCGCACACCCCCGCTCAGCGTCGACGAGCTCCGCTCGCTCGTCGCGAGCGGCGAGATCGACACCGTCGTCCTGGCCTTCCCCGACATGCAGGGCCGGCTCCAGGGCAAGCGGTTCGCCGCACCGTTCTTCCTCGACGAGGTGCTCGACCACGGCACCGAGGGCTGCAACTATCTTCTGGCCGTCGACACCGAGATGAACACCGTCGACGGCTACGAGATGTCCTCCTGGGACCGCGGCTACGGCGACTTCGCCATGCGCCCCGACCTCACCACCCTGCGCCGCCTCCCCTGGAACGAGGCCACCGCCATGGTGACGGCCGACCTCGCCTGGGAGGACGGCACCCCCGTCGTCGCCGCCCCGCGCCAGATCCTGCGCCGCCAGCTCGACCGGCTCGCCGCCCACGGCTACACCGCCCACGTCGGCACGGAACTCGAGTTCATCGTCTTCAGGGACACCTACGAGCAGGCCTGGGACGCGAACTACCGCGGCCTCACCCCCGCCAACCAGTACAACATCGACTACTCCGTCCTCGGCACCGGCCGGATCGAGCCGCTGCTGCGCCGCATCCGCAACGAGATGGCCGGCGCCGGCCTCACCGTCGAGTCCGCCAAGGGCGAGTGCAACCCCGGCCAGCACGAGATCGCCTTCAAGTACGCCGAGGCCCTGGTCACCTGCGACCAGCACGCCGTCTACAAGACCGGCGCCAAGGAGATCGCCGCCCAGGAGGGCTGCTCGCTCACCTTCATGGCCAAGTACAACGAGCGCGAGGGCAACTCCTGCCACATTCACCTGTCGTTGCAGGACGCCGACGGTGTCAATGTGATGGCGGGGGAGGGGCTCAACGGGATGTCCGAGGTCATGCGGCACTTCCTCGCCGGACAGCTCGCCGCGCTCCGGGACTTCTCGCTCCTCTACGCGCCGAACATCAACTCGTACAAGCGCTTCCAGCCCGGCTCCTTCGCCCCCACCGCCGTCGCCTGGGGCCGCGACAACCGCACCTGCGCCCTGCGCACCGTCGGCCACGGGCGCTCCACCCGCTTCGAGAACCGGCTGCCGGGCGGCGACGTGAACCCGTATCTGGCCGTCGCCGGACTCGTCGCCGCCGGCCTGTACGGCATCGAGCAGCGCCTCGAACTCCCGCCCGCCTGCACCGGCAACGCCTACGCCGCCGACTACGCGCACGTCCCCACCACCCTGCGCGAGGCCGCCGAGCTCTGGGAGAACAGCGAGATCGCCAAGGCCGCGTTCGGCGCCGAGGTCGTCGCCCACTACCGCAACATGGCGCGCGTCGAACTCGACGCGTACGACGCCGCCGTCACCGACTGGGAACTGCGCCGCTCCTTCGAACGCATGTGAGGAAGACTTGCCGCACGAACTGCACGAACTGCATGAACTGCACGTCCTGAACCCGGCGACCGAGGAGCTCGTCGCCACCGTCCCCGCCGCCACCCCGGCCGACGTCGACGCCGCCGTCGTACGGGCCACGGCCGCCCAGCAGTCCTGGGCGACCGTCGCACCCGCCGACCGGGCCCGGATCCTGCGCCGCTTCGCCGCCGTCGTCGACGCCCACGTCGAGGAACTCGCCCTCCTGGAGGTCCGCGAGGCCGGCCACACCCTCGGCAACGCGCGCTGGGAGGCCGGCAACGTCCGCGACCTGCTCGACTACGCGGCCGGCGGAGTCGAGCGCCTCAACGGACGGCAGATCCCGGTCCCCGGCGGCCTCGACATCACCATCCTCGAACCGCTCGGCGTGGTCGGCGTCATCGCGCCCTGGAACTTCCCCATGCCGATCGCCGCCTGGGCCACCGCCCCCGCCCTCGCCGCCGGCAACGCCGTACTCCTCAAGCCCGCCGAGACCACCCCGCTGACCGCCCTGCGGCTCGCCGAGCTCGCCCTGGAGGCCGGACTGCCGGAAGGCCTCTTCCAGGTGCTGCCCGGCGAGGGGCCGGTCGCCGGCACCGCGCTCGTCGAGCACCCCGGCGTCGCCAAGATCGTCTTCACCGGCTCGACCCGGACCGGCAAGGGGATCATGGCCAGGGCCGCGGACCAGGTGAAGCGGGTGACCCTCGAACTCGGCGGCAAGAGCCCCAACATCGTCTTCGCCGACGCCGACCTGGAGGCCGCGGCGGCGGCCGCCCCGATGTCCTTCCTCGACAACAGCGGCCAGGACTGCTGCGCCCGCACCCGCATCCTCGTCCAGCGCAGCGTGTACGAGCGCTTCCTGGAGCTCCTCACCCCCGCCGTCCAGGAGATCGTCGTCGGCGACCCCCTGGACGAGCGCACCCAGATGGGCCCGCTCATCTCCCGCGTGCAGCTGGAGCGGGTCCGCTCGTACGTGCCCGACACCCTGCCCGGCATCCGCGGCAAGGCCCCCGAGGGCCCCGGCTTCTGGTTCCCGCCCACCGTCCTCACCGGCCTCGCCGAGGACGCGCCCTGCGCCGTCGAGGAGGTCTTCGGACCCGTCGCCGTCGTCCTGCCCTTCGAGGACGAGGCCGACGCGATCCGGCTCGCCAACGCCACCCCGTACGGCCTGTCCGGCTCGATCTGGACCCGCGACATCGGCCGCGCGCTGCGCGCCTCGCGCGCCGTCCGGGCCGGCAACCTCTCCGTCAACTCCCACTCCAGCGTCCGCTACTGGACCCCCTTCGGCGGCTACGGCCAGTCCGGCCTCGGCCGCGAACTGGGCCCCGACGCCCTGACCGCCTTCACCGAAACCAAGAACGTCTTCATCAGCACGGAGGCCTGACCCGTATGTCCACTGAACAGATCATCTGCCGCCGGCTCGTCGGCCGCACCGCCGTCATCACCGGCGCCGGCAGCGGCATCGGCCTCGCCACCGCCCGCCGGCTCGCCTCCGAGGGCGCGAACGTGGTCTGCGGCGACATCGACGAGCGGGCCGGCAAGGCCGCCGCCGAGGAGGTCGGCGGCACCTTCGTGAGGGTCGACGTCACCGACCCGGAGGAGGTCGAGAACCTCTTCAAGGTCGCCTTCGACACCTACGGCTCCGTCGACGTCGCCTTCAACAATGCAGGCATCTCGCCGCCCGACGACGACTCCATCCTGGAGACCGGCCTCGACGCCTGGAAGCGCGTCCAGGACGTCAACCTCACCTCGGTCTACCTGTGCTGCAAGGCCGCCCTGCCGTACATGCGCCGCCAGGGCAAGGGCTCCATCATCAACACCGCGTCCTTCGTCGCCGTCATGGGCGCGGCCACCAGCCAGATCTCGTACACCGCCTCCAAGGGCGGCGTGCTCGCCATGTCCCGCGAGCTGGGCGTCCAGTTCGCCCGCGAGGGCATCCGGGTCAACGCGCTCTGCCCGGGGCCGGTCAACACCCCGCTGCTCCAGGAGCTGTTCGCCAAGGACCCCGAGCGGGCCGCGCGCCGCCTGGTGCACATCCCGGTCGGCCGCTTCGCAGAGGCCGAGGAGATCGCCGCCGCGGTCGCCTTCCTCGCCAGCGACGACTCCTCGTTCGTCAACGCCACCGACTTCCTCGTCGACGGCGGCATCTCCGGCGCGTATGTGACCCCGCTGTAGGCCGTACGGCACGCCGACACACGGACGGCCGGGTGCCGCGGGGCGCCCGGCCGTCCGTCGTCCATGGCGAGAGGGTCCTTGGCTAGAGGAAGGTCCGGCCCTCGCCGCGGTATGTCGGCACGGCGGCCGTCACCCGGTCGCCCTCCACCAGATGCAGCGTGTCGAAGCGCTCGCACAGCTCGCCGGCCTTCGCGTGCCGGAACCACACCTTGTCGCCGATCCGCAGATCGTCGGCGGGCGAGCCAAGCAGTGGCGTCTGGACCTCGCCCGGGCCCTCCTGCGGGTCGTAGCGCAGCCCCTCCGGGAGATACGGGACGGGGAGCCGGTCCGGGCCCGCGGCGCCCGAGGCGGGATAGCCGCCGCCGAGCACCGTCACCACCCCCACGCCCGGGCGGCGCACCACCGGCTGGGCGAACAGCGCCGCCGGACGGCCGGTGAACGACGTGTAGTTGTCGAAGAGACGCGGCACATAGAGCCCCGAGCCCGCCGCGATCTCCGTCACCGCGTCCTCGGCCGCCGTGTGCTGCACACTGCCGGTGCCGCCGCCGTTGACGAACTCCAGGTCCGGCGCCACCGCGCGCACCGCCCGCACCACCGCGGCCCGGCGCGCCGCCAGCTCCTTGCGGGCCGCCGACTGCATCAGCCGGATCGCCCGCGAGCGCAGCGGACGGCCCGCGACCGCGTCGCCGACGCCGGCCACGTGCCCCTCGTACGCCATGATCCCCACGAGCCGGAAGCCGGGCCGCCGGGCGACCGAGCGGGCGAGCTCGGCCAGCTGGTCCGGCTCGCGCAGCGGCGAGCGCCGGGCGCCGACCCGGATCCGGCCGCCGAGCAGCTGCAGCGAGGTGTCCAGCTCCAGACAGACCCGCACCTCCTCCGCGCCGCCCGCCCGCGAGGCCTCGATCAGGTCGAGCTGGGCCACGTCGTCCACCATCACGGTCACGGCGGCGGCGAGCTTCGGGTCGCCCGCGAGCTCCGCGAACCCGGACCGGTCCGCCGAGGGGTAGGCGAGCAGCACGTCGTCGAACCCGGCGCGCGCCAGCCACAGCGACTCCGCCAGCGTGAAGGACATCACCCCGGCGAACCCGTCCCGGGCGAGCACCCGCTCCAGGAGCGTGCGGCACCGCACCGACTTGCTCGCGACCCGGACCGGCTTCCCGCCGGCCCGGCGGATCAGGTCGTCGGCATTGGCGTCGAAGGCCTCCAGATCGACAATGGCGACGGGCGCGTCGAGGTGGGCGGTGGCCCGGTCGTACCGGGCACGGTCGGCGGCACGGGGAGTCATGGCCCGAGCTTGCCAGACAGGTTTACGCGTGGGTAGCCCCTGCGTTCCCGCACCACGCGGAACAGCCCGTAGAGTGGCGCCCATTGCTTTCGCGGAACGACCAGGGGGGACGGGGATGAGCACCGAGCCGCAGCGCCCCGCGTCCCGGATCACCGAAGCCCTCCTCCCCCCGGAGCCGGTGGTCCCGGCGGCCCCCGCCCCCACCGCCACCGCGCCCGGGGCGGGACCGGCTGTCCGGCCCCCCGCCACGGCGCCCGCGCCGAGGCCCGAGCGGAGACCGGAGGCGGGGCCCACCGCCGGGCCCGCCCTGCCCCCCTCCACCCGCAGCGCCACCGCGCCCGAGGCGAGGCCGGGTGCCCGGCCTCCCGCCGCGGGGCCCACCCCCAGGACCGAGCCGAGGCCCGAGGCAGGGCCTGCCGCCGGTCCCGCCGTCTCGCCCGCCCCGTATCCCTCTGCCCGGAGCGCTGCCGCGCCCGAGCCGAAGGCCGGGCCGAGGCCCGAGTCCGAGCCCGTGGCGGGGTCCGCCGCGTGGCCCTCCGGTGCGCCCGAGCCGAAGATCCCGGCCAGGCCCGCCCCGGCCCGACCCCGGTCCCTCGCCCAGCCGCTCCCGCCTGAGCGTCCGATGCCCGCCGCGCCCGGAGCGCCGGCCGAGACCCCGGCGGAGACCACGACCCGGCTCCGGCCCGTACGGGACCACCGCACCGTCCAGGGGCCGGGCCCGGGCCTGCCCCAGGCCCCCGCGCCCGCCCCGCGACCGATCCCCGCGCCCCGCCCGCCGCACGCACACGTACACGCCCCGCGCCCGGCGCCCGCCGCCGCGCCCCCGTACGCGTACGACCCCTGGGCCCTCGGCGGCGAGACGCCCGCCGAGACGACCACCCGCCTCCGGCCGATCCGGGACCGCGACCCCCGCCGGACCGTGGCCGCCGCGGCCTGCGGCATCCTCGCCCTCGGGCTGATCGGCGGCGCCGTCGCGGGCGCGGTGCTCGCGGGCAGCGGCGCCGGGGAGCCCACCGAGCCGCGCGGCTACGAGCAGGCCCGCGCCCTGTGGCACGACGTCCCCGTCGACACCCTCTTCCCGCAGACCCTCGCCGGGCCCGACGCCGGCCCCGGCGGCGCCGACCGCACCTGGACCCGGATCGTCGTCGCCCCCGACGCACCCTGCGGCCCCACCACGCTGCCCAAGGCCCTGAACACCACCCTCGGCACCATCGGCTGCGAGCGCGTCCTGCGCGCCACCTACACCGACGCCACCTCCTCCCACGTCATCACCGTCGGGCTCGTCTTCACCCAGGCAGACCCCGCCACCATGCGCACCCTCGGCTCCCGCGCCGTCGACGAACCGGCGCCGGCCCTGTCCGGCCCCGGCACCGTCGCCGCCGGATTCGGCGACAAGCAGCGCGGCGGCTGGTGGCGGCACGTCCTGCCCGACCTGCCCGTCGTCGTCACCGCCGTCTCCGGCTTCGCCGACGGGCGCGCCGTGGCCGAACCCGAGCCCGCCGACCGGGCCATGACCGCCCGGCGGACCACCGACGTGGCCCAGGCCGGCCTCGGCCACGAGGCCAAGGGCGTCGCCGACGCCGTCGAACGCGCCCTGCGCGGCACCGTCGCCGCCGCCGTCGAGGAGGAGCAGCGGTGATCCCGCGCCCGCGCCGCCGCCCCCGTACCACCGCGGCCGTCGCCACGCTGCTCGCCGCCGCGTTCACCGTCCTCCCGGCGACGACCACGCCCGCGTACGCCGACACCATCCGAGCCCGCCAGTGGGGCCTGGACGCCCTGCACACCGGCAAGGCCTGGCAGACCACCCGCGGCACGGGCATCACCGTCGCGGTCCTCGACACCGGCGTCGACGCGACCCACCCCGACCTGGCCGGCTCCGTGCTCCCCGGCACCGACCTCGTCGGCTTCGGCGCCGGGCGCGGCGACCGCGCCTGGGCCCGGCACGGCACCGCGATGGCCGGGATCATCGCCGGGCACGGCCACGGGCCCGGTGGCCAGGACGGAGTCCTCGGCGTGGCCCCGAAGGTCCGCATCCTGCCGGTGCGGGTGATCCTCGAAGGCACCGACAAGGCGCGCGACAAGGCCCGCAAGACCCGCGGCACCGCGCTCGCCGAGGGCATCCGCTGGGCCGCCGACCACGGCGCCGACGTCATCAACCTCTCCCTCGGCGACGACTCCGAGTCCGCGCACCCGGACGCCGGCGAGGACGCCGCCGTCCAGTACGCCCTGGGCAAGGGCGTCGCCGTCGTCGCCTCCGCCGGCAACGGCGGCGAGAAGGGCGACCACATCTCGTACCCCGCCGCCTACCCGGGTGTCATCGCCGTCGCCGCCGTCGACCGCTACGGCACCCACGCCTCCTTCTCGACCAGCCGCTGGTACGCCACGGTCAGCGCCCCCGGCGTCGACATCGTCATCGCCGACCCCGACCGCCGCTACTACGAGGGCTGGGGCACCAGCGCGGCCGCCGCGTTCGTCTCCGGCGCCGTCGCCCTGGTCCGGGCCGCGCACCCCGATCTGACGCCCGGGCAGATCAAGCGGCTGCTCGTCGACACCGCGCGCAGCCGCCCCAAGGACGGGCGCAGCGACGAGAAGGGGTACGGGACGGTCGACCCGGCCGCCGCGATCGAGGCGGGCGCGAAGCTGAAGGGTGCCGACCCGAAGACGGCCGTCGCCGGCTACACCGGCCGCTACTTCGGCCCCGGCCCGCAGCCCGCCCCCGAGGAGTCCCACCCCATCGGCCTGCTCGCCCCGCTCGCGGGCGGCGCGGGCGTGCTCCTGCTCGCCGCGGCGGCCCTGCTGTGGCGGGGCGCCCGAAACCCCTCGGGCCGGGGCGCGCGCCGCTGAGCGGTCCCGGGCGGGCGCGCTCGGCGAGTGGTGCCGGTGGTGTTCGTCGGCGGGTGGTGCTCCGCGAGTGGTCCTGGTGAGTGTGGTGCAGGCGGCGTGTGCCTGGCGGGAGGCGCGGGGGAGAGGCGCCGACGAGCGGGCCCCGCGGGCGCTGCCCGCGAGCGGGCGCCGGGCAGCGGGGGGCGTCCGGCCCGGGTCAGGCGGCCCTGTGTCCGGCGGTTAGGCTCGGCATGTGGCCCTGAAGAACATCCCCGACCATCTCTATTCCGACGACGACGGCACCGCCGACCCGGCGCTCGCCGCGGCCCTGGCGGCCTGGGCGGAGGACCGAACGGCCCACGGGCCGGTCCTCGCCGCCCTGAAGGACGCGCGGCTGCTCGTGCCCGTCGTCGCCGTCCTCGGCGAGGTCGAGGTGGACCCCGAGACGGGGCTCAAGCGCGAGAAGACCAGCGACATGGCCGTGCCCACGCTGAACGCGGGCGACCGGCGGGCGCTGCCCGCCTTCACCTCGATGCACGCGCTCCACCGGTGGGACCCGGGTGCCCGGCCGGTCGCCGTCCCGCTGCACCAGGCGCTCGCCGCCCTCCTCCACGAGAAGGCCGACACCCTGCTCCTGGACGTGGCGGGCCCGGTGCCGTACCAGGTGACAGGCCAGGCCCTGCTCGCCCTCGCCGAGGGGCGCACCAGCACCGACCCGCTGGACGACCCGGCGGTACGGGACGCGGTCCGCGCCGCCGTCGCCGCCGAGCCCGCGGTGCTCCGCGCCCACCTGGGCCCCGGCACCGCCGACGGCACCCTCGCCCTGGTCCTGGCCGAGGACGCGGCCCCGGCGGAGGCCGCCCAGCGCGTGGCCCGCGCCCTGGCGGCCGACGAAACACTGAGGGCCCGCCTGGTGCGCGGCCTCGACCTGGCACTCCTGCCGGCCTCGGCGACGCCTCCTGGCGAGCCCTTCTACGTACGGGACTGACTAGCCGTAGACCGGGCCCGTGTACTTCTCGCCCGGGCCCTGGCCCGGCTCGTCCGGGACGAAGGAGGCCTCGCGGAAGGCGAGCTGGAGGGACTTCAGGCCGTCGCGGAGCGGGGCCGCGTGGAAGGAGGAGATCTCCGTCACGCCGGCGTCGAGCAGGCCCGCGAGGGCGTGGATCAGCTTGCGGGCCTCGTCGAGGTCCTTGTGCTCGTCGCCCTCCTCGGTGAGCCCCAGCTTCACCGCCGCGGCGCTCATCAGGTTGACGGCGACCGTGACGATCACCTCGACCGCCGGCACCTCCGCGATGTCGCGGGTCATGGCTGCGAAGTCGGGGGACTCGGTGGATTCGGGGGACTCGTTCAGGGGCGTCTCGCTCATGCCCCCAACCCTAAGGGGGCGCGCGGTTCGCGCCGACCGCCGGGTCCTGCTAACCTTGGGTGACGACCGGCTGGACACCTGCGTGCCCGGCCCACAAGTGGAGGCTCCGATCTCCCACCTGGCCGCCCTCACGGGTGGCGGGTCACCGGTCAGGTGGCGCCCATCGTTCCGTACGGACGATGGAGCCGCCCGATGTGCGCCCCGCGATGGCTCGCGGCGGTGCTCCGGTTTCATTGGAGCCCCGCCTGTGTCCCGTCCCGGGGCATTTTTGATGCATCGGCTCGGTTGGTCTCGACACAGTTCTACCCAGACGTGCCCGTCCGCCAGGCGGTCGCGTGGTGCTACCGAGGAGGATCCATCAGCGCCGAGCCCCGCATCAACGAGCGGATTCGCGTTCCCGAGGTGCGTCTTGTCGGCCCCAGCGGCGAGCAGGTGGGCATCGTCCCCCTTGCCAAGGCCCTGGAGCTCGCGCAGGAGTACGACCTCGATCTGGTTGAGGTCGCGGCGAACGCCCGTCCGCCCGTGTGCAAGCTCATGGACTACGGGAAGTTCAAGTACGAGTCGGCCATGAAGGCCCGTGAGGCGCGCAAGAACCAGGCGCACACGGTCATCAAGGAGATGAAGCTCCGGCCGAAGATCGACCCGCACGACTACGACACCAAGAAGGGTCACGTCGTCCGGTTCCTCAAGCAGGGTGACAAGGTCAAGATCACGATCATGTTCCGTGGTCGTGAGCAGTCCCGGCCCGAGCTCGGTTACCGACTGCTGCAGCGCCTCGCGGAGGACGTTCAGGAGCTTGGCTTCATCGAGTCCAACCCGAAGCAGGACGGCCGGAACATGATCATGGTTCTCGGTCCTCACAAGAAGAAGACCGAGGCCATGGCCGAGGCCCGCGAGGCTCAGGCCGCGCGCAAGGCCGAGCGCCAGGGCGGTTCGTCCGAGGCGCCCGCCGCCGCGGAGGCCCCGGCCGAGGAGGCTTCGGCCGACACGTCGGCCGAGAACGCCGAGGCGTGATCCCGAGGGGCTGCCGGCCGGCAGCCCCGGGGCTCCGCCCGGAACCACCAAACGAAGAATTGACGCTCCCGGATGCCCGGTGCCCGCACCGGGGGGAGCGCCACTGACGAGGAGAGAACGGCGCCATGCCGAAGAACAAGACGCACTCCGGTGCCAAGAAGCGCTTCAAGGTCACCGGCTCCGGCAAGATCCTGCGGGAGCGCGCCGGCAAGCGCCACCTGCTCGAGCACAAGTCGTCCAAGCTGACGCGTCGCCTCACCGGCAACGCGGAGATGGCCCCGGGTGACACCGCCAAGATCAAGAAGATGCTGGGCATCTGACCCTGATCTCCCGCCCCGGCCGCTAGAGCCGAAGGCATCCGGCACAGACCGGGACCCATCCGTTTTCCGGGTCGTGTGAACACACCACGGCCCCGCTACAAGGAGTTAAGAAGTGGCACGCGTCAAGCGGGCAGTCAACGCCCACAAGAAGCGTCGGGCGATCCTCGAGCAGGCCTCCGGCTACCGCGGTCAGCGTTCGCGCCTGTACCGCAAGGCCAAGGAGCAGGTCACCCACTCGCTGGTCTACAACTACAACGACCGCAAGAAGCGCAAGGGCGACTTCCGTCAGCTGTGGATCCAGCGCATCAACGCCGCTGCCCGCCTGAACGGCATGACGTACAACCGCCTCATCCAGGGTCTGAAGGCCGCCAACATCGAGGTGGACCGCAAGATCCTGGCCGAGCTCGCCGTCAACGACTCCAACGCGTTCGCCGCGCTGGTCGAGGTCGCGCAGAAGGCCCTCCCGGCCGACGTCAACGCCCCGAAGGCCGCCGCCTGATCTTCCAGGCCGCAGTACTTCTGCCCGGACCCGCAGGCCTCGCGCCTGCGGGTCCGGCGCGTTGAGCGCCCTGTCGCCATCGCCCCACCGCCGCCGTACCCGACGAGACAGAGACAGAGAGCCGCAGGCACATGTCCACCCCCGAGCTGATCTCCCCGCGTTCGCCGCGCGTCGTCGCCGCCCGGCGGCTCGCCAAGCGCAATTTCCGGGGCAAGGACCGCCTCTTCATCGCCGAGGGCCCGCAGGCCGTCCGCGAGGCCGTCGAGCACCGCGGCTCCACCGGCGAGCCCACCCTCGTCGAGCTCTTCACCACCGTCGAGGCCGCCGAGCGCTACGCCACGATCGTCGACGCCGCCCGCGCCTCCGGCGCCCGCGTCCACCTCGCCTCCGACGCCGTCCTCGCCGAGGTCTCCCAGACCGTCACCCCGCAGGGCCTGGTCGGCGTCTGCCGCTTCCTGGACTCGCCGTTCGAGGACATCCTCGCCGCCCGTCCCAAGCTGGTCGCCGTCCTCGCGCACGTCCGCGACCCCGGGAACGCCGGCACCGTGCTGCGCTGCGCCGACGCGGCCGGCGCCGACGCCGTGATCCTCACCGACGCGTCCGTGGACCTCTACAACCCCAAGTCCGTGCGCGCCTCGGTCGGCTCCCTCTTCCACCTCCCGGTCGCCGTCGGCGTCCCCGTCGAGCAGGCCGTCGCCGGCCTCAAGGACGCCGGGGTGCGCATCCTCGCCGCCGACGGCGCCGGCGAGGACGACCTCGACGACGAGCTCGACGCCGGCACCATGGGCGGCCCCACCGCCTGGGTCTTCGGCAACGAGGCCTGGGGGCTGCCCGAGGAGACCCGGGCGCTCGCCGACGCCGTCGTACGCGTCCCGATCCACGGCAAGGCGGAGAGCCTCAACCTCGCGACCGCCGCCGCCGTGTGCCTGTACGCCTCCGCGCGCGCCCAGCGCACCCGCACCACCGGCTGACACCGGCCGACCCTCCACCTGACGGCCTTTCGACTAGTAGGGTGATCGCGGGGCCCACTGCGGTACAGGGAGGGGTGGGATGACGGGGATGACGGTCGGTACGGGCAGTCCCGCACAGACACGGAGCGCCGCGCCGCCCGCGCCCGAGCCCCCACCCGCGCCCGATCCGGCGGCGCCCCCCGCCGTCCCCGAGCCGCGCCCCGCGCCCGGGGCCGCCGCGTACCGGAATCCGGGCAGCCCGTCCCGTACGGACCAGGGATCAGGATCCCGTACGGACCAGAGCCCGGGCGCCGCCCCCGCCCCTGGCCCCGGCCTCGGGATCGACCCCGACGACCTGCCCGACGGGCTCGTCGTCGCCGACGAGACCGGGCGGGTCGTCTGCTTCAACGCCGCCGCCGGGCGCATCACCGCCGTCCCGCCCGCCGCCGCCCTCGGCCGGCCGCTCGACGAGGCGCTGCCCCTGGAGGACCTCAAGGGCGCCCGCTGGTGGACGCTGACCGACCCGTACGGCGGGCTCGCCACCCGCCGCGGGCAGCCCGAGCGGAATCTGCTGCTGCCCGGCGGGCGCGAGGTCCTGGTCTCCGCCCGTTACGTCCGGGCGCACCCCGGCGGCCCGGTGCGCCGGGTCGTGGTGTCGCTGCGCGGCACCGACGCGCGGCGGCGCAGCGAGCGCAGCCACGCCGAGCTGATCGCGACGGTCGCGCACGAGCTGCGCTCGCCGCTCACCTCCGTGAAGGGCTTCACCGCGACCCTGCTCGACAAGTGGGAGCGGTTCACGGACGACCAGAAGCGCCTGATGCTGGAGACCGTGGACGCCGACGCGGGCCGCATCAAGCGCCTGATCGCCGAGCTCCTCGACATCTCGCGGATCGACTCCGGGCGCCTGGAGGTGCGCCGGCAGCGCGTGGACATCGCCGCGGCCGTCGGCCGGCACGTCCACGCGCACGTCACCGGCGGGCAGTCCCCGGACCGCTTCTTCGTCCGGATCCGGCCGGATCTGCCCGCGCTGTGGGCCGATCCCGACAAGATCGACCAGATCCTCGGCAACCTGCTCGAAAATGCGGTGCGCCACGGGGAGGGAACCGTCACCATCGAGGTGGCACCCACCACGGCGGCGGGCGACGGCGAGAAGGGGACGGAGGTCACCGTGAGCGACGAGGGCCCCGGCATCCCCGAGGAGTCGATGGGCCGCGTCTTCACCCGCTTCTGGCGGGGCAGCAAGCGCGGCGGCACCGGGCTCGGCCTCTACATCGTCAAGGGCGTCGTCGAGGCCCACGGCGGCACGATCACCGTCGGACGCGGTCCCCGTGGCGGGGCCGAGTTCCGATTTATCCTGCCCGTCGGCACCCCGGCCCACCTCCTCTGACGTCTCACCCAGCGAGACCTTCCAGACTCAGGAGCCGTCCGGCCCGCCCACGGGCTCATTCGCGTCCCCTCACCCCGCTAGACTCGACCTTTGGCACGTTTGCGCCCTTGACGTCGAGCTCGGGGGTCGCCCAGCCAAGCCAACGGAAGCACGGGAAGAGATGTCGGCACCCAATAAGTCGTACGACCCGGTCGAGGTCGAGGCCTTGAAACCGGAAGAGATCGAGCGCATGCGGGACGAGGCGATCGCCGCCTTCGCCGCCGCAGGCGACCTCGACGCGCTCGCCCACGCGAAGACGGCGCACACCGGCGGCACCTCGCCGCTGGCGCTCGCCAACCGCGAGATCGGCGCCCTGCCCCCGCAGGCCAAGGCCGCCGCCGGCAAGCTCGTGGGCCAGGCCCGCGGCGCCGTCTCCAAGGCCCTGGCCGCCCGCCAGGCCGAGCTGGAGGCCGAGCGCGACGCCCGGGTCCTCGTCGAGGAGGCCGTCGACGTCACCCTGCCGTACGACCGTGTCCCGGCCGGTGCCCGCCACCCGCTGACCACACTCATGGAGCGCGTCACCGACGTGTTCGTCTCCATGGGCTACGAGGTCGCCGAGGGCCCCGAGGTCGAGGCCGAGTGGTTCAACTTCGACGCCCTGAACTTCGTGCCGGACCACCCGGCGCGCCAGATGCAGGACACCTTCTTCGTCCAGGGGCCGGAAGGCACCACGGGCGACGAGTCCGGCGTCGTACTGCGCACCCACACCTCGCCGGTCCAGGCCCGCACCCTCATCGACCGGGAGCCCCCGGTCTACGTGGTGTGCCCCGGCCGCGTGTACCGCACGGACGAGCTCGACGCGACCCACACCCCGGTCTTCCACCAGATCGAGCTGCTGGCCGTCGACGAGGGCCTGACGATGGCCGACCTCAAGGGCACCCTGGACCACATGGTCCAGGCGCTCTTCGGCCCGGACATGAAGACGCGGCTGCGCCCGAACTTCTTCCCGTTCACCGAGCCGTCCGCCGAGATGGACATGCTCTGCTACGTCTGCCGCGGCGCGTCCGTCGGCAACCCCGACCGCCCCTGCCGCACCTGCGGCAGCGAGGGCTGGATCGAGCTCGGCGGCTGCGGCATGGTCAACCCGAAGGTGCTCGTCGCCACGGGTGTGGACCCCGAGAAGTACAGCGGATTCGCCTTCGGGTTCGGCATCGAGCGGATGCTGATGTTCCGCCACAACGTCGAAGACATGCGAGACATGGTCGAGGGTGACGTCCGGTTCACCCGGCCGTTCGGGATGGAGATCTGATGCGGGTCCCGCTTTCCTGGCTGCGGGAGTACGTCGACCTGCCGGCGACGGAGACCGGCCGTGACGTACAGGCCAAGCTCATTTCGGCCGGCCTCGAGGTCGAGACCGTCGAGCAGCTCGGCGCGGGCCTCACCGGCCCGCTGGTGGTCGGCAAGGTCCTCACCATCGAGGAGCTGACCGAGTTCAAGAAGCCGATCCGCTTCTGCACGGTCGACGTCGGTCAGGCCAACGGCACCGGCGAGCCGCAGGAGATCATCTGCGGCGCCCGGAACTTCGCCGAGGGCGACAAGGTCGTCGTGGCCCTGCCCGGCGCCGTGCTGCCCGGCGACTTCCGGATCGCCGAGCGCAAGACGTACGGCAAGGTCTCGCGCGGCATGATCTGCTCGGGCGACGAGCTCGGCATGGGCGACGACGGCTCGCACGGCATCATCGTGCTGCCGCCGGAGCACGAGGTCGGCACCGACGCCACGGTCCTCCTGGAGCTGTTCGACGAGGTCCTCGACATCGCCGTCACCCCGGACCGCGGCTACTGCCTCTCCATCCGTGGTGTCGCCCGTGAGGTCGCCACCGCGTACGGGCTGCCGCTGCGCGACCCGGCGCTGATCGACGTGCCCGCGCCCAACGCGTACGGCTACCCGGTCCAGATCGCCGACTCCCTCGGCTGCGACCGCTTCACCGCGCGCACGGTCACCGGTCTCGACCCCGAGGCCCGCTCGCCGATCTGGCTGCAGCGGCGTCTGCAGAAGGTCGGCCTGCGCCCGATCTCGCTCGCCGTCGACATCACCAACTACGTGATGATGGAGCTCGGCCAGCCGCTGCACGCCTACGACCGCACCCGGATCGACGGCCCCATCGGGGTCCGCCGCGCCGCCACCGGCGAGAAGATCACCACGCTCGACGGCGTCAAGCGCGTCCTCGACTCCGGGGACCTGGTCATCACCGACAACCGCGGGCCGATCGGCATCGCGGGCGTCATGGGCGGCGCCGACACGGAGATCGCCGACCCGGTCACCGACCCCGAGACCGGCGTCGTCACCGGCACCACCGAGGTCGTCATCGAGGCCGCGCACTTCGACGCGATCTCGATCGCCCGCACGGCCCGCCGCCACAAGCTGCCCTCCGAGGCGTCCAAGCGCTTCGAGCGCGGTGTCGACCCGATGGCCGCGGCCGCCGCCGCGCAGCGCACGGTCGACCTGCTCGTGCTGCTCGCGGGCGGCACCGCCGAGGCCGGTGTCACCGAGGTCGTGGCCCCCTCCGCGCCCCGCACCGTCACCATGCCGGCGAACCACCCGGACAAGGTCGCGGGCGTCGACTACGGCCGTGAGACCGTCGTCCGCCGCCTCCAGGAGGTCGGCTGCGACGTCTACGGCCAGGACGAGCTCGTCGTCACCGTCCCGTCGTGGCGTCCCGACCTGTACGTGCCGAACGACCTCGCCGAGGAGGTCATCCGCCTGGAGGGTTACGAGAACCTGCCCTCCACGCTGCCCAAGCCCCCGGCCGGCCGCGGCCTCACCGAGCGCCAGCGCGCCCACCGCCGGGTGGGCCGCGCGCTCGCCGGCTCCGGCTACGTCGAGGCGCTGAACTACCCGTTCATCGGCGAGCAGGTCTTCGACCAGCTCGGCCTGGACGCGGACGACGCCCGCCGCCGGGTCGTCAAGCTGGTCAACCCGCTGTCCGACGAGGAGCCCGCGCTCCGCACGACGCTGCTGCCGGGCCTGCTCGGCGCGCTGCGCCGCAACGACGGGCGCGGCAGCCACGACCTGGCGCTCTTCGAGACCGGTCTGGTGTTCCGGCCCACCGAGGGCCAGCCGGGCGTCGCCGTCCGGCTGCCCGTCGACCACCGCCCGAGCGACGAGGACATCGCCCGCGTCAACGCCGTGCTGCCCGAGCAGCCGCGCCGCGCCGCCGTGGTCCTGGCCGGCTCCCGCGAGCAGGCCGGCTGGTGGGGCAAGGGCCGCCCGGCCGACTGGGCCGACGCGATCCAGGCGGCCCGCACCATCGCCGCCGAGACCGGCACGGAGCTGCTGATCGACGCCGACCAGCACGCCCCGTGGCACCCGGGCCGCTGCGCCTCCTTCCATGTCGTCATCGACGGCGAGAAGGTCCTCGCCGGTCACGGCGGCGAGCTCCACCCGCGCGTGGTCAAGGCGCTCGGCCTGCCGGCCCGCACCTGCGCGATGGAGCTGGACCTGGACGTCCTGGAGCGCGCGAGCGAGGGCCCCCTGAAGGCCCCGCGCATCTCGGCCTTCCCGGTCGCCACCCAGGACGTCGCCCTGGTCGTGGACCAGGACGTCCCGTCCGCCACGGTCGAGCGGCACCTGGCCGCCGGCGCGGGCGAACTCCTGGAGTCCATCCGCCTGTTCGACGTCTACACCGGCGACCAGGTCGGCGAGGGCAAGAAGTCCCTGGCCTACGCCCTCCGCTTCCGCGCCCCCGACCGCACCCTGACGGTCGAGGAGGCCACGACGGCCCGCGACGCCGCGGTCGCCGCGGCCGCGGAGCACACGGGCGCGGTGCTGCGCGGCGCCTGACCGCGGGAGTGACACGGAAGGGGCCCTGCCCCGGGTGACCGACCCGGGGCAGGGCCCCTTCCGCGCACCCGCCGTGCACCGGACTCCCGTACCTGGGACTCCCGTACCTGGGACTCCCGTGCACCGGACTCCCGTACGGGCACCCTGACGGTTGCTCACTCCTTCGGGTGAGATCTCCGGGGGAGGGTGTCCCCGGTCCGTGGCGGGTCGCGAGAATCGACGCGGCCACAGGGGCGGGCCTGTGTGCCGCAGGGTCTTCGGGCGCTGGCGGGCCTCGGGAAGGGCCGTGGATGTTCCGTGACAAGGGCCGTGACAGGGCAGTGGTTGCCGAAGGCACCCGGCTGAGGCGGATCGGTCCGCCGGCGGCCTCCGCCGGCTGGGGCCTCCTCGCCGTCGCCTGGCGGTTGTGGTGTCCGCTGGCCAGAGCACCCGGGCTCCCGATACGGGTGGCCACCGGCCTCGTCTTCCTGAGCGTCGGCGCCGGGCTCGTGCTCGCGGTGCGGAGCGGGCCCGTACGGGAGCTGGCGCGGGTGCGGGCCGTGGCCGATGCCACGCAGCAGGTGCTGCTGCGCCCGCCGCCGGCGCGGCTCGACGGGCTCGCGGTGGCGGCCGGGCAGCTGTCGGCGTCGCGGGGCGCGGTGGTCGGCGGCGATCTGTACGAGGCGGTGGCCACGCCGTACGGGGTGCGGATCGTGATTGGGGACGTGCGCGGACACGGGCTCGCCGCGCTCGGCGCGGTGGTCGCCCTGCTCGGGAGCTTCCGGGAGGCCGCCCATGACGAGGCCGAACTCGCGGGTGTGCTGCGGCGGTTGGAGCGGGCGCTCGGGCGGCATCTGTGCGAGCGGGTCCGTGCGGAGCACCCGGCGCGGTCCGGGCGGGCGCCCGAGCATCCGGCGGCCGAGGAGTTCGTGACCCTGCTGCTCCTGGAGATCCGGCCCGGTGGGGAGGTCCTGGTGCTCGACTGCGGGCACCCCGGCCCGTACCGGATCGCCGGCCGCCGCGTGGAGCCCGTACCCGTCGGTGAACCGCTGCCCCCGCTCGGCGCCTTGCCGCTGCCCGCCGAACTCGTCCCGCATTCCGCGGGCCGGCTGCTGCCGGGCGAGACCCTGGTCCTCCACACCGACGGCGCCGAGGAGGCCCGGGACCGCCGGGGCCGGTTCTTCCCGCTCGCCGTGGTGCTCGCCGCAGCCGCCGGCGAGGCGCCGGCGGCGCTCGTCCGGCAGGTGCACACCGCCCTGCTCCGGCACACGGGCGGCCGGCTTGCGGACGACGTGGCTCTGTTCGTCGTCCGCAACGACCGGGTACGGGTACCGGCGCAGCCCGCCGAACCCGGGCTGCGCCGTACCCGGCCCGCGCCCTCCCCGCACTAGACGGTCCTTTCCAGTGAGACAGGGGAGCAGGTGGCCGGCGCCGCCCGCGCTGCCACGGAGTGTCGGGCAGATCAGCAGCACGGACGACGCGCGGACCGGGCGACCGCACTGTACGAGGGGGAGCCGGCGGCCCGGTCCTCACCTTTCGGCGAGAAAGCCAAGTCAACCCGTACCGGGGCGACTTCGACACCGTGCACGGAGCGGAGGAACGAGCACTTCATTCACACCCCGTGCGAAAGCGCCCCTTAACGGGTCCTGTCCGGATCGGCGGAACATGGCCGGACAGGCCCTAGTCTGAGCGCACCGAACCACCGGAGCGGTCCCATGCACCCCAACAGCCTCCTCGACGCGATGCTCGCCGAAGCGGGCATCTCCAACGCCGGCCTCGCCGCCCGGGTGAACCAGGCGGGCCGGGCCCGAGGTCTCACCCTGCGCTATGAACACACCGCGGTCGCCCGCTGGTTGAAGGGGCAGCGGCCGCGCGGCCAGGTGCCCGATCTGATCTGCGAGGTGCTCGCCGGGCGGCTGCACCGCGCCCTCACCCTCGACGACATCGGCCTCGGTGTGCCGGGCGCGCCGCTCCCGGCGCCCGGCAGCCCGCTCTCCGGTTTCGTCGAGCGGGCCACCGCGCTCTGGCGCTCCGACGAGCAGCTCCGCCCGCATGTCCTCGGCGCGCCCGCCGTGACCGGCACACCTGCCGTGATGCCGGTGTGGGAGTGGGAGAACCCGCCGGAGGATGCCGATGTCTCGCGGCCCGGCGGCACCCGTGTCTCGGACGCCGACGTGTCGATGCTGGCCGCGGCCCGGGCGCACTACGAGCAGATGTACCGGAAGGCCGGCGGCATGGCCACGCGCGCCCGGATCGTCGGCTTCCTCACCACCGAGACCGCCCCGCTGCTCCGCGGCGCTTACGGGGACGCGCTCGGGCGGCAGTTGCACCGGGCGACCGGGGGCCTGGTGGCGGTGGCCGGGATCTGCGCGTATGACTCCGACGCCCACGGGCTCGCCCAGCGCTACTTCCACCAGGCGCTGCGGCTCGCGAAGGCGAGCGGCGACCGCGGGCTCGGCGCCTATGTGGTCGCCCTGCTCGTCAACCAGTCGCTGTTCATGGGGGAGTACCGGCAGGCGGTGGCGTTCGCGGAGGCCGCGCTGCGCTCGGCGCACCGGGAGATCACGCCCGCGCTCGCCGCCGATCTGACGGCGATGCAGGCGAAGGCCTACGCGCATCTCGGCGACGGCGCGGCGGCGCTGGCCCGGATCCGCCGGGCGGAGGAGGAGGCGGAGCGGATCACCCCCGGCAGCGAGCCGGCCGAGACCGGTTACGTCCAGCCGGGCCTGGTCAATGTGCAGGTCGCCGAGGCCTTGCTCAGTCTGGGTGAACTGGACGCGGCCCACCGGCACGCGGCGGCCGCGGTCGGCACCCCGGCCCATGACCGGGGGCGGGTGCACCGGCTCGCGATGCTGTGTCAGATCGAGCTGAGGCGGGGCGAACCGGACCGGGCGGCGCTCACGGCGGTGGAGATGACCGAGCGGGCCCGCGGCATGGAGTCGCGTCGGCTGCGGGACCGGCTGCTGGTCGTACGGGAGGAACTCCGCGCGAGCGGGGGCGCGGACGCGCGCCGGGCGGCCGACATCGTCGACAGTGCGCTGCGCGTGCCCCTGTGAGCTCGTTCTTGCGACCTGGTCGCAGCTGCGATATTGCCACCAAGTAATCACCGACCTGTCGAAGGCTGTCGGAAGGTGGCAGAAACGTGCAGTGGACGAAACTGAACGAACAGCCCGTGTATGAGAACCGCTGGTTCCGGGTCAACCTCGCGGACGTCGAACTCCCCGACGGCCGCCGCCTCGACCACTATCTGATCCGGCTCCGCCCCGTCGCCGCCGCCACCGTCGTCAACGCCGCCGACGAGGTCCTGCTGCTCTGGCGCCACCGCTTCATCACCGACAGCTGGGGCTGGGAACTGGCCGCCGGCGTCGTCGAGGACGGCGAGGACCTCGCCGCCGCCGCGGCCCGCGAGATGGAGGAGGAGACCGGCTGGCGCCCCGGACCGCTGCGCCCGCTGCTCACCGTCGAGCCCTCCAACGGCCTCACCGACGCCCGCCACCACCTCTACTGGGCCGAGGAGGCCACCTGGACCGGGCCGCCGCAGGACGCCTTCGAGTCCTCGCGCGTGGAATGGGTGCCGCTCAAGCTCGTGCCCGACATGGTCGCCCGCGGCGAGGTCCCGGCCGCCGGCATGGCCGCCGGGCTGCTGATGCTGCACCACCTGCGGCTGGGATGAGCCGCGAAAAGGCGGACGGCCCGTACCTGTGCGGTGTACGGGCCGTCCGGAGGTACTCCCGGGGTCTCAGGAGTACGTCTTGGGGGGGCTCCCGGGGGAGCGCGCCGTCAGGAGTACGGGTAGAAGCCGGAGCCGGTCTTGCGGCCCAGGCGACCCGCGTCCACCATGCGCTGGAGCAGCGGGGGAGCGGCGTACAGCGGCTCCTTGTACTCCGCGTACATCGAGTCGGCGATCGAGGCGATGGTGTCCAGACCGATCAGGTCCGACAGCTTCAGCGGACCCATCGGGTGGGCGCAGCCGAACTCCATGCCGTTGTCGATGTCCTCGCGGCTCGCGATGCCGGACTCGAACATCCGGATCGCGGACAGGAGGTACGGCACGAGCAGCGCGTTCACCACGAAGCCGGAGCGGTCCTGGGCGCGGATCGCGTGCTTGCCGAGGGTCTTCTCGGCGAACAGCTGGGCCCGGCTGATCGTGCCCTCGGAGGTGGTGAGGGCGGGGATCAGCTCGACGAGCTTCTGCACCGGCGCCGGGTTGAAGAAGTGGATGCCGATGACGTTGTCGGGGCGGGAGGTCGCCACGGCCAGCTTCACCAGCGGGATGGAGGAGGTGTTCGAGGCCAGGATGGCGTCCGGCCGCGTGACCACCTGGTCGAGGACCTGGAAGATCTCGGTCTTGACCTGCTCGTTCTCCACGACGGCCTCGATGACGAGGTCGCGGTCGGCGAACTCGCCCAGGTCGGTCGTGAAGCTGAGCCGCGCGAGCGTCGCGTCGCGCTCCTCCTCGCTGATCTTGCCGCGTTCGGCGGCCTTCGCGAGCGAGTTGTAGAGCCGCGTGCGGCCGATCTCCAGTGCCTCGCCGGTGGTCTCGGCGACCTTCACCTCGAGTCCGCTGCGGGCACACACCTCAGCGATGCCCGCGCCCATCTGGCCGCAGCCCACCACTCCGACGCGCTCAATGTCGGCCATGGAGTCCGTCACCTCGTGCCTTTCGCTCTCTGCTGGCGGCGGAGGGCCCGTGTGATTCCGGTGCGCGTCCGCCTCGACTCCACGACGTTACTCCCGACACGCCCGATGATCGATCGTTCTGGGCCAGGCATGCTGTCCGATGGGCTGTGACGTATCCGATAGCGAGGGGTGACAAATGCCACCGATCGGTAGAAGAGGGTTCATGACGGGTGCGGCCCTGACCGCGCTGGGTCTGCAGTCCGGGGACGTCTCCACGGCGGCGGAGGCCGCCGGCCGTCCCGAGCGGTCACGGAGACGCGACGGCGAGTTCCGCGGCATGTGGATCGCCACCATCACCAACCGCGACTTCCCGTCCCGGGCGGGGCTGACCGCCGCCGAACAGCGCGCCGAGCTCGTCGCCTGGCTCGACCTCGCGGTACGGCGCCGGATGACCGCCGTCATGCTCCAGATCCGGCCCTCGGCCGACGCCCTGTGGCCCTCGCCGTACGAGCCCTGGGCGCAGTGCCTCACCGGCGTACAGGGCCGGGACCCCGGCTGGGACCCGCTCGGCACGGCGGTGGCCGAGGCGCACGCGCGCGGACTGGAACTGCACGCCTGGTGCAATCCGTACCGGGTGGCCGGCCATGCCGACCCGCAGCGGCTCGCCCCGGACCATCCGGTGCGGCGGCACCCGGACTGGGCGCTGGTCCACAACGGACGGATGCTCTACAACCCGGGTCTGCCCGAGGTCCGGCGGCATGTGCAGGACGCCATGCTCGACGCCGTACGCCGCTACGACATCGACGCGCTGCACTGGGACGACTACTTCTACCCGTATCCGGTGGCCGGGCAGGTCGTCGACGACGACGCGGCCTTCGCGCGGTACGGGACCGGCTTCACCGACCGGGCGGCCTGGCGGCGGCACAACACCGATCTCCTCGTCTCCGAGATGGCGGCCCGGATCAGGGCGGTCAAGCCGCAGGTGGCCTTCGGCATCAGCCCGTTCGGCATCTGGCGCCACCAGTCGACCGACCCGGCCGGCTCCGCCACCCGCGCGGGCGTGCAGACCTACGACGACCTGTACGCCGACACCCGGCGCTGGGTCCGGGAAGGCTGGATCGACTACGTCGTCCCGCAGCTCTACTGGAACATCGGGTTCCCCAGTGCCGACTACGCGGAGCTCGTGCGCTGGTGGGACGGGGTCGCGCGCGGCACCGGGGTGAGCCTGTTCATCGGCGAGGCGCTGTACAAGGTCGGCGACCCGGCTCAGCCGGAGGCGTGGCGGGACCCGCGGGAACTCGTCCGTCATGTGGAGCTGGCCCGCTCGTACGAGAACGTCGGCGGGCATGTCTACTTCGCGGCCCGCGAGGTCGCGAAGGACCCGCTGGGGGCGCTCACCGCCGCCCTCGACGCCTAGAGTCCGTCCGGATCGACGCCTAGGGTCCGTCCGGATCCGGATGTCTTCCCTCGCGGCCCCTGGCCGGGGGCTCACCAGCCCCCGGTCTCACTGACCTCCGGCCCCCCCGGTCTCACTGGCCTCCGGTCTCCGGGTGGTGGCGGACCGTGGTGTCGGGGCCTGGCAGCACCACGGCCTCGTGGCCGTCGTCGTCGAACTTCACGCGGAACGGGGGGTTGCCGTTCTCACCCATGACCTGAACGACTTCTGCCGTACGCTCGTGCTGGCCGACCGTACGGCCGTGCACGACCAGCTTGTCGCCCTTGGACGCACGCATCGGTTCCTCCTGGCGCTCGCGGCTGGGCTTCCCTACTCGGAGTCTACGTCTGCCATTGTGACCTGCGTCTCAGCTCTTCGCCCGCTGGGTCACCGCGATGCAGACCAGGACGCCGACGGCGGCGAGCGGGGCGGCCGGGGCCAGTTCCTCACCGAGCACCGTGACCGACCAGAAGAGCGTGAGCAGCGGCTGGGCGAGCTGGAGCTGGCTGGCCCGCGGGATGCCGATCCGCGCCATGCCCCGGTACCAGACGTACAGGCCGAAGAAGGTGGAACCGGCGGCCACCCAGACCAGGCCGGCGACGCCGTGCACGGTGAGGTGCACCGGCTCGTACGCGAGGGCCACGGCAGCACCGGCCGCCGTCAGCGGCAGACAGAGCACCAGCGCCCAGCCGATCACCTGCCAGCCCGGCATCAGCCCGGCGAGCCGGCCGCCCTCGGTGTACCCGGCGGCGCACACGAGCAGCGCGCCGAAGAGGTAGAGATCGCCCGTGGACAGGGCGCCGCCGCTCTGCTGCACCGTGAAGGCGAGCACCACGGCGGCTCCCGCGAAGGCCGCGACCCAGAAGGTACGGGAGGGGCGGCGGCCGGTGCGGACGGCCGCGAAGGCCGCGGTGGTGAGCGGCAGCAGGCCCACCACCACGGCGGCGTGCGAGGTGGTGGAGGTCCGCAGGGCCAGGGTGGTCAGCAGCGGGAAGCCGACAACCACGCCGCCCGCGACGACCGCGAGCCCGGCCCAGTGGCGCCGGTCCGGCAGCGGTACCCGGCCGGCGAGCAGGAAGACGCCCGCGATCAGCGCGGCGAGCACCGAGCGGACGGCGACGAGGGACCAGGGGCCGAAGCTCTCCAGGCCCCACACGGTGGACGGGAAGGTGAGCGAGAAGGCGAACACGCCGAGCGCGGCGAGCAGAGTGCCGGTGCGGTCGGGGCTCGTGCGCTCGGTGGAGGGGGCGGCCGGGGAGACGGCCGGGGAGACGGCCGGGGAGACGGCCGGGGAGACGGCCGGGGAGGCGGCCGGGGAGGCGGCCGGCCGGGAAGCGGTGACCGCTATCGTGCTCGAACCGATAGCGCTATTCTGTGCTCTCATGCACGAGCGTAGCAGTGTCGCCGAACTGGCGGGATCCCTGAAAGCAGAGCTCGACCGCTACTCACCCGGAGAGAAGCTGCCGTCGAGCCGTGCCCTCGTCGAGCGCTACCGCGTCTCCCCGGTCACCGTCACCCGCGCCCTCGCCCAGCTCGCCGCCGAGGGCCTCGTCGTCACCCGCCCCGGCGCCGGCGCCTACCGGGCCGAGCCGCGCCCCGCGACCCCGGCGACCGGCGACACCTCCTGGCAGGAACTCGCCCTCAGTGCCGACTCCGCCACCGAACTCGTGCCGCGTGCCGTCGACGCCTCCGGCGTCCTCGTCACCCTCGCCGCGCCCCCGCCCGGCGTCGTCGAGTTCAACGGCGGCTACCTCCACCCCGCCCTCCAGCCCGAGCGGGCCCTCGCCGGCGCCCTCGCCCGGGCCGGCCGCCGGCCCGGCGCCTGGGGCCGCCCGCCCACCGACGGACTGCCCGAGCTGCGCGCCTGGTTCGCCCGCGAGATCGGCGGCGGCGTCACCGCGGCCGAGGTCCTGGTCACCGCCGGCGGCCAGTCCGCCCTCACCACCGCGCTGCGCGCCCTCGCCCCGCCCGGCACCCCCGTGCTCGTCGAGTCGCCCACCTACCCCGGCATGCTGGCCGTCGCCCGCGCCGCCGGACTGCGCCCGGTCCCGGTGCCCACCGACGCCGACGGCATCCGCCCCGAACTCCTCGAAGCCGCCTTCCGCGCCACCGGCGCCCGCGTCCTGGTCTGCCAGCCGCTGTTCCAGAACCCCACCGGCGCCGTCCTGTCCGACGCGCGCCGGGCCGCCGTCGTACGGATCGCCCGCGCGGCCGGCGCCTTCGTCGTCGAGGACGACTTCGCCCGCCGTCTCGTCCACGCCGACGCCCCTCCGCTGCCGCCCACGCTCGCCGCCGACGACCCCGACGGCGTCGTCGTGCACGTCTGCTCGCTCACCAAGATCACCTCGGCCAGCCTCCGGGTCGGCGCGCTCGCCGCCCGCGGCCCGGTCCTCGAACGCCTCCGCGCCATCCAGGTCGTCGACAGCTTCTTCGTACCCCGCCCGCTCCAGGAGGCGGCGCTCGAACTCGTCGGCTCCCCGGCCTGGAACCGGCATCTGCGCGCCGTGTCCGAGGAGCTGAAGCGCCGCCGGGACACCCTGACGGGCGCGCTCGCGCTGCACCTGCCCGAACTCGCCCTGCCGCACGTGCCGTCCGGCGGCTACCACCTGTGGCTCCGGCTCCCCGACACCCTCCCGGAGACGGCCCTGCTGCCCGCCGCCCTGCGCGCCGGCGTCGCCGTCGCCCCCGGCCGCCCCTACTTCTGCGCCGAGCCGCCCGCCGGGCACATCCGGCTGAGTTTCGCGGGTGTCGCGGGCCCCACGGAGATCGCCGAGGGGGTGCGGCGGCTGCGTATCGCCGTCGACGAGGCCGGCCGCCGGGACCTGTCCGGTGCCTGACGGCCGGGGGCGGGCCGGTGCGTGCCGCGCCCGTACCGGCGGCAAATCCACCTGACACGGGACGGCGGCCCCTGGCAGCCTTCGCCCATGACCGACACCACCGCCCCGGCCACCCCCGCCGCGCCTGTCATGCACGGGTCGTACGAGATCTCGGCCGACCCCGCCCGCCTCGACCCGGCCCGCATCCACCACTGGCTGTCCACCGACACCTACTGGGGGACGGGCCGACCTCGGGAGAAGCAGGACGCGGCCATCGCCGGCTCGCTCAACTTCGGCGCGTACGACACGGAGAGCGGCGCCATGGCCGCCTACGCCCGCGTCGTCACCGACTACGCCACCTTCGCCTGGCTCTGCGACGTCTACGTCGACCGCCCCGCCCGCGGCGCCGGACTCGGCACCGCGCTCGTCACCGCCGTCCGCGACCACCTGGAGCCGTACGGGCTGCGCCGCATCCTGCTCGCCACCGACGACGCGCACGGTGTGTACGAGAGGATCGGTTTCACGCCACTGCAGAATCCGGACAAGTGGATGGCTCTCGGACTGCACTGAGCACGCGCCCCCGCCGATCCGGCATATGACCCCTTGACCTGCGCGCCCTCCGGCCTCACGATCGCGCCCATGGGTCTTCGGGTCACGCTGGTCGCGGCGGCACGCAGCTCCTCCCTGCTCGCCGAACGCTTCGACGACGACCGGCCCCTCGACGAGGCCGGCTGGTACGAGGTGCAGCTCGCCGCGCCCCGGCTGATTCCGCTCGGTGCGGCCGAGCTGCGCTACTGCTCCCCGACGGCCCGCAGCCGCGCCACCGGCACCGCCCTCGGCTTCGCCCCGCTCGCCCAGCCCGCCCTGCGCGACTGCGACATGGGCCGCTGGCGCGGCCACACCCTCGCCGAGGTCGCCACCCTCGAACCGGCCGCCGTCGACCACTGGCTCGCCGACCCGCGCACCGCCCCGCACGGCGGCGAGAACCTGCTCGCCTTCATCACCCGCGTCGGCGGCTGGCTGGACACCCGGCCCGCCGACGACGGCTCCGCCATCGTCGCCGTCGCGGAGCCGGCGGTGGTACGGGCCGCCCTCGTCTACGCGCTGAAGGCCCCGCCCGCCACGTACTGGAACGTCGATGTCCGCCCGCTGTCGACGGTCACCCTGACCGGGCGCCCGGGGGCCTGGCACCTGGAACTGGCGGCCGCGATGTCATAGCGGTCAGCGGTCAGGCGTCAGCGGTCAGCGGGCGGGGGAGCGGGTGTGACCGGCTAGCCTGGTGGCACGATGAACCGTTTGACCACGTCCTGGGGCACCTTCCCGCTCACCCGCTTCCCCGCCGACCCGCGCGATCCGCTGCGGGCCTGGGACGCGGCCGACGAGTATCTCCTCAACCACCTCGCCGAGACCGGCACCGAGCTGTCCGGGACCGTCGCCGTCCTCGGCGACCGGTGGGGCGCGCTGGTGACCGCGCTCGCCGCCGCGGGGAGCGGCACCGCCGCACTGGTGCAGATCTCCGACTCGTACCTCGGGCGGAGCGCCACCGCCGAGAACCTGGCCCGCTCCGGGGCCGCCCCGGACGCGGTCACGCTGCTCACCACCCAGGACCCGCCGCCCGAGCGGATCGACGTCCTCCTCGTCCGGGTGCCCAAGAGCCTCGCGCTCCTGGAGGACCAGCTGCACCGGCTCGCTCCCGCCGTGCACGAGGACACGGTGATCGTCGGCACCGGCATGGTGAAGGAGATCCACACCTCGACGCTCTCGCTGTTCGAGCGGATCCTCGGCCCGACCCGGACTTCCCTCGCCGTGAAGAAGGCCCGGCTCATCCACACGACGCCGGACGCGGCCCTCGTACGGAGTGCCAACCCCTGGCCGTACCGCTACGCGCTGCCCGCCGACGCCCCCGCCGGCCTCGCCGGGCGCACCGTCGTCAACCAGGCCGGCGTCTTCTGCGCCGACCGCCTCGACATCGGCACCCGCTTCCTGCTCCAGCACCTGCCGGCCGGCCTCGGCGCCGCCCGCGTGGTCGACCTCGGCTGCGGCAACGGCGTCGTCGGACTCGCCGTCGCGCTCGCCGAGCCCGCGGCCGAACTGCTCTTCACCGACGAGTCGTACCAGGCCGTGGCCTCCGCCGAGGAGAACTTCCGCACCCACGCGGGGGAGGGCCGCAAGGCGGAGTTCGCCGTCGCCGACGGGCTCGCCGACGCCGCCCCCGGCTCCGTGGACCTGGTGCTCAACAACCCGCCGTTCCACAGCCACCAGGCCACCACCGACCACACCGCCCGCCGGATGTTCGCCGACGCCCGCCGGGCGCTGCGCCCCGGCGGGGAACTCTGGGTGGTCGGCAACCGGCACCTCGGCTACCACGTCACGCTGCGCCGTATCTTCGGCAACAGCGAACTGGTGGCGAGCGACCCGAAGTTCGTGGTGCTCCGAGCCGTCAAGCGGTAGCCGGACAGGCCCTACGCCAGGGACACCAGCTCCCGGCAGCCCTCGTTCCACAGGTCCGCCCGGTGGTCCGACAGTCCTGGTGGGTGACCCCGGTGACAGCCGAACGAGGGCGGCACGGCTGTCGGTGGCCCGGGCTACTGTGCGCCCCATGAAGACCGACTCCGCCGACGCATTGCCCGACGACTCCGCCGACGACCCCGAAGTCGCCTCCCTCCTCGATGACTTGGCCGGCGCCGACCCCGCCCGTCTGACGCGGCACGCCGACGCCCTGCTGCCCGCGCTGCTCCGCAGCCTCGCGGGCGTGCAGTCGTCCGCCGCCCTCGCTCCGGCCAGGCGGGCCTTCGGCTTCATCGGGCCGACCGCCTTCGACGCCGTCCTCGCCGCCTGGCGCCGCAAGGAACTGACGGACTGGCAGGCGGGCCACCTCCTCGGCGCCTTCGACGAGCGCTGCGCCGACCGGTACGCGGCCCTGGCGGCCGATCCGCACTACGGCACCTCGGGCCACGGTTTCATGGGGCTCGTGCGCCTGCGTACGGACTCCGAGGCGGGCGTGCGGGCTCTCGCGGACCGTTACGGGTCCGGCCTGCTCATGCCGTACAAGGGGGCCGACTACGCGCGTCTGATGGACGAGTCCTTCCGGCCCCGGCTGCGCACCATGCGCCGCGACCCGGCCGTGCCCGCGCGGGCACGGCGGGGCGCGCTGGCGGCGCTGGTGGCGGGCGGCGGCACCGACGCGCTGGACGCCCGGGACCGTGCGGCGATCGAGCGGCTGATCCGGGTGAAGATCCCGCACGAGGTCCCGCGTCTCCCGGACTCGACCCTCAGCGGCTGGTGGATGGCCGTGCCCGGGGCGTCGTACGAAGGCGTCTTCGAGGCCCTGGGGCTGCACGAGCGCCGGCCCGTCACGGTCGCCTGCGGTGTCGCGGCGGCGGGGGGCCGAGCCGTCCAGGTGCCCGGCCCGGAGCGGGAAGGCGCCGCCCGGTTCGCCGACCGGGCCTTCGTCACGCCGGAGCTCGACGGCTGGCGCCTGGTCTTCGGCTCCTTCGACACGCTCGTCGGCGAGGACTGGGAGGACATGACCGAGACCGTGGAGCGGGTCAGCGCGCACTGCGGCCAGGCCCAGCTCTTCTTCCTGGACGACGCCGGCGGCTCCGACGTGTGGATGGTCGCCGAGCAGGGCCGGGTCATCCGCCAGTACGCCGCCGAGGGCGACCCCGAGTGGGAGGGCGATCCGCTGCCCTGGGAGACCCTCGCGGTCGACGACGAGGACTTCGACCCCGAGTACGACGAGGCCCCGGCGAACGCGGGCACCACCGGCGCCCGGTCCGCCTGCGCGTACCTCTCGGCCGACCCCGGCGCGGTGGGCCCGGACACCGCGGTCCGCGGCCACGGCTGGCTGGCCGTGACCGCCCCCGGCGTCGGCCACGGTGCCTTCCCCGGCGTGCTTCCGATCTGACGCCTCCTCCCGCCACGGCGGCCTGCTTCCTAGTCGAAGTCGGTCATGTCTCCCGTCGCGGGTGTGCCCTCGGCGAGCCCGTAGCGCAGATACACCGTGCCCTTCGGGCTCGCCGCCGGCGGCGCCAGGAGCGTGAGGTTGGTGGGGACCGCGCCGTCGTCGAACACCTTCTTCCCGACGCCGAGCACGATCGGGTGCACCCAGAGGTCGAACCGGTCGAAGAGCTTCTCGCGCAGCAGGGTCTGCACGAGGTTCAGGCTGCCGACGACCTTCACATGCTCGTGCCGCTCGCGGATCTCGCGCACCGCGGCGGGCAGGTCGGGCCCGAGCTGCGTGGACCCGGCCCAGGAGAGCTCGGGCGTGCCGCGGGAGGCCACGTACTTCGGGATGCGGGCGAAGAGCGCCCCGAAGTCGTTGTCCTCGTGCTTCGGCCAGTAGCCGGCGAAGATGTCGTACGTCCGCCGCCCGAGCAGCAGCGCGTCGGTGCCCTCGTACGCGGCGTCGACCTGCGCCCCGGCGACCTCGTCGATCAGCGGCGCCTGCCAGCCTCCGAACGGGAACTCCTCCGGGTCCTCCTCGGGGCCGCCGGGCGCCTGCCCGACGAGATCGAGGGTGGCGAACATGGCGATGTGGATGAGACCCATGGCGTGCTCCTTACAAGGCGATGGTCCGCGTCGGATGGCTCCGCCGTCGGATGTCTCCGTCACAGAGATAGACCCGCCCCGGCCCGCGGACTCATCGCCGCCCGCCCGCCCACTCCATCGGCTCATTGCATAAAACTGCGGACGCACGTATAGTCATGCCATCCATGAGGAGGGTTTCGATGACGGTACGAGCAGCAGTCGCGGGCGCGAGCGGATACGCGGGCGGAGAGCTCCTGCGCCTCCTCCTGGCCCACCCCGAGGTCGAGATCGGCACCCTGACCGGGCACTCCAACGCCGGTCAGCGGCTCGGCGGCCTCCAGCCGCACCTGCTGCCGCTGGCCGACCGGGTGCTCACCGAGACCACCCCGGAAGCCCTCGCCGGACACGACGTCGTCTTCCTCGCGCTGCCGCACGGACAGTCCGCCGCCGTCGCCGAGCAGCTCGGGCCGGACACCCTCGTCGTCGACATGGGCGCCGACTTCCGGCTCAAGGACCCGGCCGACTGGGAGACCTTCTACGGCTCCCCGCACGCCGGCACCTGGCCGTACGGCCTTCCCGAACTGCCGGGCGCCCGCGCCGCGCTGGAGGGGTCCAAGCGCATCGCGGTGCCCGGTTGCTACCCCACCGCCGTGTCGCTCGCCCTCTTCCCCGCGTACGCCGCCGGGCTCGCCGAGCCGGAGGCCGTGATCGTCGCCGCCTCCGGCACCTCCGGCGCCGGCAAGGCCGCCAAGCCGCACCTGCTCGGCAGCGAGGTCATGGGCAACATGTCCCCGTACGGCGTCGGCGGCGGCCACCGGCACACCCCCGAGATGATCCAGAACCTCAGCGCGGCGGCGGGCGAGCGGGTCACCGTCTCCTTCACGCCCACCCTCGCGCCGATGCCCCGCGGCATCCTCGCCACCTGCTCGGCCACCGCCCGGCCCGGCGTCACCGCGGACACCGTGCGCGCCGCGTACGAGAAGGCCTACGCCGACGAGCCGTTCGTCCACCTCCTGCCCGAGGGGCAGTGGCCGGCGACGGCCTCCGTCTACGGTTCCAACGCCGTTCAGGTCCAGGTCGCCCACGACCCGGCGGCGAACCGGATCATCGCGATCAGCGCCATCGACAACCTCGCCAAGGGCACCGCCGGCGGCGCGGTGCAGAGCATGAACATCGCCCTCGGGCTCCCCGAGACGACCGGACTCTCCACGATTGGAGTCGCTCCATGAGCGTCACCGCAGCGAAGGGATTCACGGCCGCGGGCATCGCGGCCGGGATCAAGCAGAACGGCAACCCGGACCTGGCCCTCGTGGTCAACACCGGGCCGCGCCGCGCCGCCGCGGGCGTCTTCACCTCCAACCGCGTCAAGGCCGCGCCGGTCCTGTGGTCCCAGCAGGTCCTCGCCGACGGCGAGCTGACCGCCGTCGTCCTCAACTCCGGCGGCGCCAACGCCTGCACTGGCCCGCAGGGCTTCCAGGACACCCACGCCACCGCCGAGAAGGTCGCCGAGGTTCTCACCAAGGCCGGCCGCGAGACCGGCGCCGGCGAGGTCGCCGTCGCCTCCACCGGACTCATCGGCGTACTGCTCCCCATGGACAAGCTGCTGCCCGGCGTCGAGACGGCCGCGGCCGAACTCTCCGAGCACGGCGGCGAGAAGGCCGCCATCGCCATCAAGACCACCGACACCGTCCACAAGACCGCGGTCGTGACGAAGGGCGAGTGGACGGTCGGCGGCATGGCCAAGGGCGCGGGCATGCTCGCCCCCGGCCTCGCCACCATGCTCGTCGTCCTCACCACCGACGCCGACGTCGACGCCGCCGGCCTGGACGCCGCCCTGCGCCACTCCACCCGGCTCACCTTCGACCGGGTCGACTCCGACGGCTGCATGTCCACCAACGACACCGTGCTGCTGCTCGCCTCCGGCGCCGCCGGCGTCACCCCGGCCCAGGACGAGTTCGCCCAGGCCGTCCAGGAGGTCTGCGCCGACCTCGCCCGCCAGCTCATCGGCGACGCCGAGGGTGCCAGCAAGGACATCAAGATCGAGGTGATCAACGCGGCCACCGAGGACGACGCCGTCGAGGTCGGCCGCTCGATCGCCCGCAACAACCTGCTCAAGTGCGCCATCCACGGCGAGGACCCCAACTGGGGCCGGGTGCTCTCCGCCATCGGCACCACGTCCGCCGCCTTCGACCCTGACAAGCTCAACGTCGCCATCAACGGCGTCTGGGTCTGCAAGAACGGCTCCGTCGGCGAGGACCGCGAGCTCGTCGACATGCGCTACCGGGAGGTCGTCATCACCGCCGACCTCGCCGCCGGCGCCGAGACCGCCGTCATCTGGGCCAACGACCTCACCGCCGACTACGTCCACGAGAACAGCGCCTACTCCTCATGAGCAACAGCACGCGGAAGCACACCGCGCTCCCCAAGGCCCAGATCCTCATCGAGGCGCTGCCCTGGCTCACCCGGCACCGCGGCAAGACCGTCGTCATCAAGTTCGGCGGCAACGCCATGGTGGACGAGGAGCTGAAGGCCGCCTTCGCCCAGGACGTCGTCTTCCTGCACCACGCCGGCCTCCGGCCGGTCGTGGTGCACGGCGGCGGCCCGCAGATCAGCGCCGCCCTCGACAGGCACGGCATCGTCAGCGAGTTCAAGGCCGGCCTGCGCGTCACCACCGAGGACGCCATGGACGTCGTACGGATGGTGCTCGCCGGCCAGGTCCAGCGCGAGCTGGTCAACCTGCTCAACCAGCACGGCCCGCTCGCCGTCGGCCTCACCGGCGAGGACGCCCACACCATCACCGCCACCAAGCACCTGCCGGAGATCGACGGCGAGCAGGTCGACATCGGCCGGGTCGGCGAGATCACCGCCATCGACACCGGCGCCATCGAGGCGCTCCTGGAGGACGGCCGCATCCCGGTCGTCTCCTCCATCGCCCGCTCCCAGGACGACGGACATGTCTACAACGTCAATGCTGATACGGCGGCTGCGGCACTCGCTGCGGCGCTGGGCGCCGAGACGCTGATGGTCCTCACCGACGTCGAGGGCCTCTACGAGGACTGGCCGAACAGCGACGAGGTCATCAGCCGGCTCACCGCGAGCCAGCTGGAGAAGCTGCTGCCCGAGCTGTCCAGCGGCATGGTCCCCAAGATGGAGGGCTGTCTGCACGCCGTGCGCAACGGCGTCACCACGGCCCGCGTCATCGACGGCCGGGTCCAGCACTCCATCCTCCTGGAGATCTTCACCGACGAGGGCATCGGCACCATGGTCGTGCCCGACGAGACCACGGACGCCGCCAAGGGGGAATCATGAGCAACCAGGACCTGACCCAGCGGTGGCAGGGCTCGCTGATGGACAACTACGGCACCCCCCGGCTGCCGCTGGTCCGCGGCGAGGGCGCCAAGGTCTGGGACGCCGAGGGCAACGAGTACCTCGACTTCGTCGGCGGCATCGCCGTCAACGCCCTCGGCCACGCCCACCCGGCCGTCGTCGAGGCCGTCTCGCGGCAGATCGCGTCCCTCGGTCATGTCTCCAACCTCTTCGTCGCCGAGCCCCCGGTCGCCCTCGCCGAACGGCTGCTCCAGCTCTTCGGCCGGCCCGGCAGGGTCTTCTTCTGCAACTCCGGCGCCGAGGCCAACGAGGCCGCCTTCAAGATCGGCCGGCTCACCGGCCGCCGCCACATGGTCGCCACCCAGGGCGGTTTCCACGGCCGCACCATGGGCGCCCTCGCGCTCACCGGCCAGCCCGGGAAGCAGGCCCCGTTCCTGCCGCTGCCCGGCGATGTCACGCATGTGCCGTACGGCGACGCCGAGGCGCTGCGCGCGGCCGTCACCGAGGAGACGGCCCTGGTGATCATCGAGCCCGTCCAGGGCGAGAACGGCGTCGTCGTGCCCCCGGCCGGCTATCTCACCGCCGCCCGCGAGATCACCCGCGCCACCGGCACCCTCCTCGTCCTCGACGAGGTCCAGACCGGCATCGGCCGGTGCGGCACCTGGTTCGAGCACCAGGCCCACGAGGGCGTCGAGCCCGACGTCGTGACGCTCGCCAAGGGCCTCGGCGGCGGTCTCCCGCTCGGCGCCACCGTCGCCTTCGGAGCGGCCGCGGAGCTCTTCACGCCCGGCCACCACGGCACCACCTTCGGCGGCAACCCCGTCGCCTGCGCCGCCGGACTCGCCGTCCTGGACACCCTCGGCGCCCACGGCACCCTCGACGAGGTCAAGCGGCTCGGCGAGAAGCTGCGCGACGGAATCGAGGGTCTCGGCCATCCGCTGGTCTCCCATGTCCGTGGCTCCGGCCTTCTGCTGGGTATCGTGCTCACCGGGCCCCTCGCACCCCAGGTGCAGCAGGCGGCCCAGGACGCCGGTCTCCTGGTGAACGTGCCCGCCCCCGATGTCGTACGCCTCATGCCGGCGCTCGTCATCGGCGACGCCGAGGTGGACGCCTTCCTCCGGGCCCTGCCCGGCGTCCTCGACGAGGCGAACGGGCAAGCACGAACCGGAGAATGAGACGACGATGACCGACGCGCAGGAACCCGAGCACGGCGGGCCGTCCGTTCCGCAGACCCGCACCGCACGCCACCGCAGGATCGTCGACATCCTCAACCGGCAGCCGGTGCGCTCGCAGAGCCAGCTCGCCAAGCTCCTCGCCGACGACGGGCTGAGCGTCACCCAGGCGACGCTCAGCCGCGACCTCGACGAGCTCGGCGCGGTGAAGATCCGCAACACCGGCGGCGAACTCATCTACGCCGTGCCCAGCGAGGGCGGCTTCCGCACCCCGCAGGCACCGCTGGGCGAGTCCGCCAAGGAGGAGCGCATGCGGCGCCTCTCCGGCGAACTGCTGATCTCCGCCGAGGCCTCGGCCAACCTGGTGGTGCTCCGCACCCCGCCGGGCGCCGCCCAGTTCCTCGCGTCGGCCATCGACCAGGCCGAACTCCACGCGATCCTCGGCACGATCGCGGGCGACGACACCCTGCTGCTCATCTCCCGCGACCCGGCCGGCGGGCAGGCGCTCGCCGACCACCTGCTCCGCCTGGCGCAGAAGGACCGCTGACTCGAAGGGCGTTCATCAGCGCGTGATCGCCGTCGGCCCGCCCCGCGTGCCGACGGCGATGCGCGGCCGCCGCCCCGCTACCGAGCCGTGCGGGGGAGCGGCGGCAGCGGCAGGGGCAGGCCCGGGAGTCCGTCGATGCTGGTCGCGATGTCGTCCTTCTTGGCGAAGTACGCGCCGAGGGAGGCGTCGTCCTCGCGGGCGAAGCGCTTCTCGTGCAGGTCGCGGTCCTCGTCGTATGTCATGAACGGCACGCCGTACCCACAGGTGTCCCGCACGAGTTCGGCCCGCACGACGATGACCGCCCGCGGCCCGTGCGGCTCCGGGTCGATCCCCGGGAAGTGCCCGAGCAGCTCGCCCCAGCGCGGATCGTCCCGGAACACCGGCTCCCCGCGCCCGTGCACCCGCACGATGTTCGGCGGCCCCTGGAAGGCGCACCACATCAGCGTGATCCGCCCGTTCTCGCGCAGGTGCGCCACGGTCTCGGCGTTGGACCCGGCGAAGTCCAGGTAGGCGACGGTGTGTTCGTCGAGGACGGCGAGGGAGCCCTTCAGCCCCTTCGGCGAGAGATTGACCGTGCCGTCGCCGGCGAGCGGCGCGGTGGCGGTGAAGAAGATCGGCTGGGCCTCGATGAAGGCGCGAAGTCGTCCGTCGATGCGGTCATACGTTTTTCCCATGCGCACATTCTGTGCTCGGGGCGCCCCCATCGCCCGGGCGTTTCAACGGCCGGGCCGCAGCAGCCGGTTCCGCCAGAACCATCGCCGGACCCGGGTCCGCGGCAGCGGATCCTCATCCGCGTGCGGGTCCGGTGCCGGTACCGGCACAGGGCCCGGTACCGGTACCGGCATCGGCGCAGGGTCCGGGTCCCCGGCGAGCCGCCGGGCCGTCTCCTCGTACGCGACCGAGCCGAGCTCCCGCAGCAGTCGCAGCGCGCGCACGCGCACGTGCAGCGGCCGGTCCGGCCCGGTGCGCCGCACCAGCTCCTCCTCCGGCAGCCGGTGCGCCCAGGGCAGCAGCGCCCGCGCCGCCTCCCGTACGACACCGGGCGCGGGATCGTCGAGCAGCGGCAGCAGCCGGGCGAAGTCCGCGACCTCGAACAGCCGCAGACCCGCGACGGCGGAAGCCCGCACCAGCGGGTCCGGGTGCCCGGTGAGATCCCACAGCACTTCCATGTCCCGCTTCCGGTCGCCGCACTCGGCGAGCCCGAGCGGCGCCCGCCTTGGCACGGCCGCCGGATCCGCACAGGCCGCCCGGTAGAGGGCCAGCGGGTCGCGGCCGTCCTGGCGCAGGACCCAGCGGGCGCAGGCCCGGACCAGCCCCGACCGGTCGTAGAGGTACGGCTCCGCCTCCGCTGCTCGCCCGGCCTTCCGCAGCGCGGTCACCCCGGCCGAGCGCACCGCGCCGGTCCGCGCGCCGAGCAGCAGCGGCAGCGTCTCGTCGGGGACGCCCGCCGCGAGCGCGGCGTTCGCGGCCCGGTCCTGGACGGCCACGTCCTCGTCGTACGCGGCGAGGTGGGCCAGTTCGGTGGGGGACAACAGCCCGCGCTCGACGGCGAGGCCGAGGGCGATCCGCCGGGTGAGCCGGTCCCGGTTGAGGAGCAGGGCGGTGAGGGCGGCGGGCGGGGCGTCGCGCAGCAGTTCCTGGAGCAGGTCGGTCGCCCGGCCGCCACGCACCCGGTCGCGGAGCCGGAGGATCACGGGTGCGGTGACGGCAAGGGTTCTCGCGTCGGCCCTGGGGAGGGCTTCGGTGAGGACCGCGAGCGCCCGGTCCCGTACCGCCGGAACCCAGTCGGTGGTGCGGACGGCGACCAGGGGGAGGACGGCGGGGCGCTGGGCGGCGTGGGGGAGGGCGGCCTCGCGGATGCGGCCGTCGCCGTCGCACAGGGCGAGGACGAGTTCCGCCTCGGTCGGCGCCGGGTCGCCCGGGAGGTCCCGCAGCACGGTCGGGCGCACGCTCTTGGCGAGCCACTTGTGGGCCGGGAACGCCAGGCCCGGCCACTCGTACACGGACCGGATCCGCTCGTCCAGGGCGAGCCACGCCCCCGGCCGCCCCACGTCGACGACCTCGTCCAGCGCGCGCCCTCGCGCGAGCCCCCGTACCGCCGCCTCCAGCGGCCGCTCCTCGCTTGTCATGCACGCAGGCTAGGGCCCGCGCACCCGCTCCCGCCTGGGATTTTCCGCTGCGCGGAGGACCGCACCCAGAGCGCGTTGACAAAACATACGGAGGACTGCATAGTTATACCCATCAGTGGTTGCAAGGTAAGGAGAACCCCGTGACCGAGCGCGTCGTACTCGCCTACTCGGGCGGCCTGGACACCTCCGTCGCCATCGGCTGGATCGCCGAGGAGACGGGTGCCGAGGTCATCGCTGTCGCCGTGGACGTCGGCCAGGGCGGCGAGGACCTGGACGTCATCCGCAAGCGCGCGCTCGCCTGCGGTGCGGTCGAGGCCGAGGTCGCGGACGCCAAGGACGAGTTCGCCGACGAGTACTGCCTCCCGGCGATCAAGGCCAACGCCCTCTACATGGACCGCTACCCGCTGGTCTCGGCGCTCTCCCGGCCGGCCATCGTCAAGCACCTCGTCGCCGCCGCCCAGAAGCACAACGCCTCCATCGTCGCCCACGGCTGCACCGGCAAGGGCAACGACCAGGTGCGCTTCGAGGCCGGCATCCAGGCCCTCGGCCCGGACCTCAAGTGCATCGCCCCGGTCCGTGACTACGCGATGACCCGGGACAAGGCCATCGCCTTCGCCGAGAAGGCGAACCTGCCGATCGCGACCACCAAGAAGTCCCCGTACTCCATCGACCAGAACGTCTTCGGCCGGGCCATCGAGACCGGCTTCCTTGAGGACATCTGGAACGCGCCGATCGAGGACATCTACGAGTACACCCAGAACCCGGCGCTCGCCCGCGAGGCCGACGAGGTCGTCATCTCCTTCAAGGAGGGCGTCCCGGTCGCCATCGACGGCAAGCCCGTCACCGTTCTTCAGGCCATCCAGCAGCTCAACGAGCGCGCCGGCGCCCAGGGCATCGGCCGGATCGACATGGTCGAGGACCGGCTCGTGGGCATCAAGTCCCGTGAGGTGTACGAGGCTCCCGGCGCGATCGCCCTGATCACCGCCCACCAGGAGCTGGAGAACGTCACCGTCGAGCGCGAGCTGGCCCGCTACAAGCGGCAGGTCGAGCAGCGCTGGGGCGAGCTCGTCTACGACGGCCTGTGGTTCTCGCCGCTCAAGCGCGCCCTGGACGGCTTCATCAACGAGGCCAACCAGCACGTCACCGGCGACATCCGGATGACCCTGCACGGCGGCCGCGCCGTCGTCACGGGCCGGAAGTCCGCGGAGTCGCTGTACGACTTCAACCTCGCCACCTACGACACCGGCGACACGTACGACCAGTCGAAGGCGCAGGGCTTCATCGACATCTTCGCGCTCTCGTCGAAGATCGCCGCGAAGCGTGACCTGGCCTGATCCACCGTCGTTCGACAGCCGCCTCCCTGATCCGTCCGCGGCAGGGAGGCGGTCGCACATCCGAAGCACGCAGTCTTGAGGAGCAGCAGTGAGCAGCAACAACGGTGACGTCCGGCTCTGGGGCGGCCGGTTCGCCGACGGGCCCGCCGAGGCCCTGGCGAAGCTGTCCGCGTCCGTCCACTTCGACTGGCGGCTCGCGCCGTACGACATCGCCGGTTCCCGTGCCCACGCGCGCGTGCTGCACAAGGCCGGGCTCCTCACCGAGGACGAGCTGACCCGCATGCTGGGCGGGCTCGACCAGCTGGAGGCGGACGTCGCCGACGGCTCCTTCACCGGCACCATCGCCGACGAGGACGTCCACACCGCCCTGGAGCGCGGACTGCTCGAACGCCTCGGTGCCGAGCTCGGCGGCAAGCTGCGGGCCGGCCGGTCCCGCAACGACCAGGTCGCCACCCTCTTCCGGATGTACCTGCGCGACCACGCCCGGATCATCGGCGGCCTGATCGCCGAGCTCCAGGACGCGCTGGTCGGCCTCGCCGAGGCGCACCCGGACGTGGCGATGCCGGGCCGGACCCACCTCCAGCACGCCCAGCCGGTGCTCTTCGCCCACCATGTCCTCGCGCACGTGCAGTCCCTCTCCCGGGACGCCGAGCGGCTGCGGCAGTGGGACACCCGGACCGCCGTCTCCCCGTACGGCTCCGGCGCGCTGGCCGGCTCCTCGCTCGGGCTCGACCCGGAGGCGGTCGCCAAGGACCTCGGCTTCGAGCGGGGCTCGGCGGGCAACTCGATCGACGGCACGGCCTCGCGCGACTTCGTCGCCGAGTTCGCCTTCATCACCGCGATGATCGGCGTGAACCTGTCCCGGATCGCGGAGGAGATCATCATCTGGAACACGAAGGAGTTCTCCTTCGTGACCCTCCACGACGCCTTCTCCACCGGCTCGTCGATCATGCCGCAGAAGAAGAACCCGGACATCGCCGAGCTGGCCCGGGGCAAGTCCGGCCGCCTCATCGGCAACCTGTCCGGCCTGATGGCGACGCTGAAGGCGCTGCCGCTCGCCTACAACCGGGACCTCCAGGAGGACAAGGAGCCGGTCTTCGACTCCTGCGACCAGCTGGAGGTCCTGCTGCCCGCCTTCACCGGCATGATGGCGACCCTCACGGTCAACCGCGAGCGGATGGAGGAGCTGGCCCCGGCCGGCTTCTCGCTCGCCACCGACATCGCCGAGTGGCTGGTCAAGCAGGGCGTGCCGTTCCGGGTGGCGCACGAGGTGGCCGGCGAGTGCGTGAAGGTCGCCGAGGCGGAGGGCAAGGAGCTCGACGGTCTGACCGACGAGCAGTTCGCCAAGATCTCCGAGCACCTCACCCCCGAGGTCCGCACCGTCCTCAACGTCCCCGGCGCCCTCGCCTCCCGCAACGGCCGCGGCGGCACCGCCCCGTCGGCGGTCGCCGCCCAGCTGGTCGAGGTCAAGGCCGACCTGGTCATCCAGCACGCCTGGGCCACCGCCAAGCAGTAACCCCACAGCCCGTCACAGCGCCGCCGCCCAGAAGCAAGGGCGGCGGCGCTGTGGTTTTTCCGCCGTGTGCGTGTACGCCACCTGCTTCCCGAGAAGTCTCGGTCAGGCGCCTGGGGGCCTCGTATGCCACTGTCATGAGCCGCAGAAATATCGTCTGAGACATAGATGTCTCATTCGGTGTATGGTCGTCTCATGGCCGTCGATCGCACCCACGTGCTCCGCTCCGCCGCCGCCACGCTCTCCGTGAAGGCGACCGCCACCATGGACGAGGTCGCCCGGGCCGCCGGGATCGGGCGGGCGACGCTGCACCGGCTGTTCGCCGGGCGGGAGGCGCTGATCCGGGCCCTGGAGGAGATGGCCATCCAGGAGCTGGAGACCGCCCTCGACCGGGCGCGGCTCGACGAGGGGCCCGCCGACGACGCGCTGCGCCGGCTCGTCGGCGAAGTGGAGCCCGTCGCCCCGCTGCTGTCCTTCCTCGTCACCGAGAACCAGCTGTTCGAGGGGGAGGAGCAGCACGCGGGCTGGGCCCGGCTCGACGCCCGGATCGCCGCGCTCTTCCGGGGCGGCCAGGAGCAGGGCGTCTTCCGGATCGATCTGACCCCGGCCTGGCTCTGCGAGGCCTTCTACGGCCTCGTCGGCTCCGGCGCCTGGGCCGTCATGGACGGCCGGGTCGCCGCCAAGGACTACCAGTACATGATCACCGAGCTGATGCTCGGCGGAGCACGCAGGAGCGTGGAGAAGTGACCAGCGACAGCCTCATGAGTGCGAAGAAGCAGCACGAAAGCCATACGGAGGGCGCGCGCCGGCCCGGCCGGTGGCTCGCCCTCGCCGTCCTCGTCCTCGCCGTGCTGCTCGTGGCCGTCGACGCCACCGTACTCGGCCTGGCGACCCCCTTCCTCTCCGAGGACCTCAAGCCCTCCGGCACCCAGCTCCTGTGGATCGGCGACGTCTACTCCTTCGTCATCGCCGGACTGCTCGTCTCCATGGGCAGCCTCGGCGACCGCATCGGCCGCAAGAGGCTGCTGCTCACCGGAGCCGTCGCGTTCGGCGCCGTCTCCGTCCTCAACGCCTACGCGACCAGCCCCGAGATGATGATCGTGGCCCGCGCGCTGCTCGGCGTCGCCGGCGCCACCCTCATGCCGTCCACCCTCGCCCTGATCCGCAACCTGTTCCACGACCCGCGCGAGCGCAGCCTCGCCATCGGCATCTGGGGCGCCATGGCCTCGGCCGGTGCCGCCGTGGGCCCGGTCGTCGGCGGCTTCCTGCTCGAACACTTCTGGTGGGGCTCGGTCTTCCTCATCAACCTGCCCGTGATGGGCGTCCTGGTCCTCGTCGGCGCCAAGCTGATCCCCGAGTCGAAGAACCCGGACCCGGGCCCCTGGGACCTGCCCAGCGTCGGCCTCTCCCTCCTCGGCATGATCGGCGTCGTCTACGCGGTCAAGGAACTGGCCGCCCACGGCCCCACCCCCGACGCCGCGCTCGCCGCCGTCGCCGGCCTCGGCGCCCTGACCTGGTTCGTACGCCGCCAGCTCACCCTGCCGGCCCCGCTCCTGGACATGCGCCTGTTCCGCCACCGCGGCTTCTCCGGCGCCGTCCTGGCCGACCTGCTGACCATCCTCGGCCTGTCCGGCCTGGTGTTCTTCCTGTCCCAGTTCTTCCAACTGGTGCAGGGCCGGTCACCCCTTGAGGCGGGCCTGGCCGAACTGCCCGCCGCCGTCGGCGCGGTGACGGCCGGTCTGATCGCGGGCAACGTCGCCCGCCGCTTCTCCGTGCGCTCGGTCGTCGCGGGCGGTCTCGGCTCCATCGGCCTCGCCCTCGCGGTGCTCACCGCCATCGGACAGGCCACCGGCTACCCGCTGCTCGGTGCGAGCCTGCTCGTCGTCGGTACGGGCGCGGGCTTCGCGTTCACCGTCACCGCCGACGTGATCCTCTCCAGCGTCCCCAAGGAACAGGCCGGTGCCGCGTCCGCCGTCTCCGAGACGGCCTACGAGCTGGGCGCGGCCCTCGGCATCGCGCTGCTCGGCTCCATCGTGACCGGCGTCTACCGGGACTTCACCACCCCGGCGGGCATCCCGGCGCACACCGCCGCCGCGGCCCACGACTCGCTCGGCGGCGCCGTCGAGGCCGCCGCGGGCCTCGCCCCGGCCCAGGGCGGCGCGCTGGTCACCGCCGCCCAGGACGCCTTCGTCGACGGTCTGCGCATCGCGGCCGGCATCGGCGCGGCGGTGCTGCTCGCGACGGCGGTCGCGGCCTGGTTCCTGCTGCGCGGCCAGAAGCTGGAGAAGTAACCAGTTGTGGGCATACGTTCCGCAAGGCGGAACGGGTGGGCACAACGCCACAGGGGCGGTGCCCTTTCCAGGACCTCGCCCCTGTGGGCCTGCCTTTGGTGCGGCCGTCAGGCCGCCTTCGCCTTCGTCGCGTACATGTCCACGTACTCCTGGCCCGACAGCCGCATGACCTCCGCCATCACCGAGTCCGTCACCGCCCGCAGCACGTACCGGTCGCGGTCCATGCCGTCGTAGCGCGAGAACTCCATCGGCTCGCCGAAGCGGACCGTCACCCGGCCCGGGCGCGGCATGCCCGCGCCGCCGGGCTGGAGCTTGTCGGTGCCGATCATCGCGAACGGGACCACCGGCGCGCCGGTCATCAGGGTGAGCCGGGCGATGCCGGTGCGGCCGCGGTAGAGGCGTCCGTCGGGGGAGCGGGTGCCCTCCGGGTAGATGGAGAAGACCTTGCCCTCCTCCAGGACCCGGCGGCCGGTCATCAGCGCGGCCACACCGCCGCGGCCGCCGTCCCGGTCCACCGGGATCATGCCGGTGCTGGTGAAGAACCAGGCCATCAGCCGGCCCTTGAGGCCGGTGCCCTTGACGTACTCGTCCTTGCCGATGAAGTAGGCCGGGCGGTCCAGGCAGATCGGCATGATCATCGAGTCGATGAAGGTCAGGTGGTTGCCCGCGAGGATCACCGGGCCGGTGCCCGGGACGTTCTCGGCACCCTCGACGCGGGGACGGAACATGAGGCGCAGGACCGGACCGAGGACGGCCTTCATGATCGCGAGTCGGGACAACGGTTCCTCCGGTGTCGGGCGGCTCGATGGAGCCGACGGTGCAGGGGGGTGACGATACTCGCGGGTCACCGCCAGTCGCACATCGGGTTCACGGAACGGATACGGCGTGTTGACGTGTGTTTCCGCCGTGTTCCGCGCAGGTCTGCCGCCCGTAGGGCCTCAATGCCTAGCGTCGGGGGCGCAGTTGCGCAGGTGCGGGACATCACACGGACAGCACACGGACAGCACACCGAGATCACACCGAAGGAGTGTTCATGACACAGCCCGAGCGCCCGACCCCGGCCCGACGCGCGGTCCTCGGCGCGGCCGGAGCCGCTGTCCTCGGCGGTTCCACCGTCCTCGCGGCCGGCACCGCCCAGGCCGTCCAGTCGGCCGTCGCCGCGGACGCCGACGCTGTGCCCGGCCCGCGCACCCATGGCCACGGACACGGCTACCGCTCGTTGCCCGTCCCCACCGTCATCGGCCACCGCGGCGCCAGCGGCTACCGCCCCGAGCACACCCTCGGCTCCTACCAGCTGGCCCTCGACATGGGCGCCGACGTCGTCGAGCAGGACCTCGTCCCCACCAAGGACGGACACCTGGTCTGCCGCCACGAGAACGACATCACCGGCACCACCGACGTCGCCGACCACCCCGAGTTCGCCTCCCGGAAGACCGCCAAGACCGTCGACGGGGTCGCCCTCACCGGCTGGTTCACCGAGGACTTCACGCTCGCCGAACTCAAGACCCTCCGGGCCAAGGAACGCATCCCGGCCACCCGCCAGCGGAACACCCTCTACGACGGGCGCTGGGCCGTCCCCACCTTCGAGGAGGTGCTGCGCTGGGCCGAGCAGGAGGGCCGCCGCCGCGGCCGCCCGGTGTGGCTGCACGTCGAGACCAAGCACCCCACCTACTTCCGCTCGATCGGCCTGCCCCTCGAAGAGCGGCTCGCGAAGCTGCTGCGCCGCTACGGCCGCCACCGCGCCGACTCTCCCGTCTTCCTGCAGTCCTTCGAGCCCGGCAGCATCCAGCGGCTCGCGAAGCTCGTCGACTCCCCGCGCGTCGTGCTGCTCTCCGGCGCGAGCAGCCGCCCCTGGGACTTCGTCGCGGCCGGCGACCCGCGCACCGTCGCCGACCTCGTCACGCCCGCGGGCCTGCGCTGGATCGCCTCGTACGCGCAGGGCATCGGCCCCACCATGGACCTGATCCTGCCGCGCGACGCGAGCGGGCGGCTCGCCGCCGAGACCACGCTGGTGCGCGACGCCCACGCGCAGGGCCTGATCCTCCACCCGTACACGATGCGCAACGAGAACGCCTTCCTGCCCACCGAGTACCGCCGGGGCACCGACCCCAACGCGTACGGCGACGCCTTCGGTCTGCTCAAGCGCTACTTCGAGACCGGCATCGACGGGATCTTCTCCGACAACGCCGACACGGCGCTGCTGGCCGCGGCCGAGTTCCGCGACCGCTGAGCCATAGCCATAGCCATAGCCATCGCCATCGCCGGGCCGCGCCGGCCCGGCCCGTACCCCCGACCGGGTGGTTTCGGGCCGGGCCCGCAACCGGCCCGGCCCCCGCCCGCATCGTCGCGGGCATGACCTCCCACAGCACCACCCACGGCACCACGCCCAGCACCACCCGCAGCGCCTCCGACGCGCTGCTCGCCTCCCTCACCCCGCTGCTCGCGGCCGAGTCGCAGGCCGAGGCGCCCGCCGCCGGCATCGAGCCGGACGACCTCGAACAGGCCGTGTGGCTGCGCCTCCTGGAACGCCTCCGGGACGACGACGCGCCCGAACGGCCCGCCGACTGGCTCCGCCGGGCCGTGCGCGCCGAGGCCCGCCGGGCCCGCCGGGCCTCCGCCCGCGAACGCCCGTACCACGGCGAGCCCGCCCACGAACCCGCCCACGAGCCCCTGCCGCAGGGCTCTCCCGAGAGCCACGTCCTCGTCTCCGAACGCCGCCGCTCCGTGCGCGCCGCCGTCCGCCGCACCCCCGGCCACTGCCCCCGGCTGCTGACCGCGATGCTCCACCCCGACGACCCCACCTACCGGGAAATCGCAGGAGCGTTGGGTATCTCACAGGGGAGTCTGGGGCCGATGCGTTCCCGTTGCCTGGGATGCCTGCGCAGAATGCTGGCGGCAGAGGTTCCCGGCGCGGGTGCGCGGGGAAGGGTGCCGTAGACCCACGGCGGACGAGATCAGCGGGAGGCATGCGCACATGGGCATGAGCGTGACCATCTCAGCGGCGGACGTGACGCAGGACGCGGAGAGCATCCTGAAGCTCCAGTACCTCTGCTACCAGCGCGAGGCCGAGATCTACCAGGACTGGTCGATCGAGCCGCTGACCCAGTCGCTCGACGCCCTGCGCGCCGAACTCACCGAGGGGCGCGCCTTCGTCGCCCGCCTCGGCGACGAGGTCGTCGCCTCCGTGCGCGGGCGGCTCGACGAGGACGGCACCGTGCGGATCGCCAAGCTCATCGTCCACCCGCGGATGCAGCGCCACGGCATCGGCGGCCGGCTCCTCGACGCCATCGAGCGCCACTACGCCGAGGAACCCGCCCCCGCCGCCAAGCGCTTCCAGCTCTTCACCGGCCACCGCAGCGAGGGCAATCTGCGGCTCTACCGCAGCAAGGGGTACGCCCAGGTCGGCACCCGGGAGGTCGGGCCCCGGCTCACCCTCGTCACCCTGGAGAAGGCCGCCGCCTAGGAGGTTCTCCCTAGGCCGCGGCGGCCTCGGCGCGAGCCCTGCGCAGCCACCAGATGCCGCTCAGCGGCAGCAGCACCGGGATGAAGACGTAGCCGTAGCCGTAGTCCGACCAGACGGTCGCGTCCGGGAAGGCCGACGGCTCGACCAGCGTCCAGGTGCCCACGATCAGTACGCCCGCGAGCTCGGCGGCGCAGCACACCAGCGCCGCCCTGCGGGCCGTCTCGCCGCCCCGTACCAGCGTGTACGTGATGAAGGCGTACACCACGGCGGCCACCGCCGACAGGCCGTACGCGAGCGGCGCGCGGTCGAACTCGGTGGCGATCTGGTAGATCGAGCGGGACACCGCGCCCACCGACATCACGCCGTAGAGCCAGACGAGCAGCACGCCCGGCCCCTTCACCAGACGGCCGGTCCTCGTCGCTTCGCCGGTCTCGGTCGCGGTCATGATCAGCCCACCGTCCAGATGTCGTAGAGACGCACTTCGAGCACCGCGAGCACGACCGCGCCCGCCGCCACCGTCGTCGAGCCCCACTTGCTGCGCTCGGTCAGCGAGAGCAGCCCGGCCGCGGGCACCGCGCACAGCGCGCCGACGAGATAGGCGATGAAGATCGTGGTGCCCTCCTCCGCCTTCTCGCCGCGCACCAGCTGCACGATGCCGACCACGAGCTGCACCAGGGCGAGGAAGGTCACCACGGCCATGCCGATGAAGTGCCAGTCCTTGGTGGGCTGGTTCCGGTAGGCGGCGAAGCCGCACCAGGCGGCGAGGGCGAGCGCGGCGGCGGAGACCGCGACCGTCAGGGCGTCAAGCATGCGCCCGAGGGTATTACGGCCCGTACGCCCGGATGCGCCCGGCCCCACTCCGACGAGCCCCCGCCCGTCCCCTACGGCGGCCCCCGCCCGTCCCCTACGGCGCCCCCGGGCCGCCTTCTCCGTCGCCCCGCCCGTCTCCCGGAGCGTGGCCTTGGCCACAGACCCCGTCCCCGGCCGCCCTGTCCGCGGGTCCCGGTCCGGCCGGTCCGGCACCCTCGTCGGCCCAGGCCACGCCCGGGGGAGCGGAGCCCGCCGGCGCCCCCTCGCCGGCCCGGCCCGTCCGGATGCCATCTCACCACTGTCCGCTATTCGGACACCTCCCTTCCGTTCGCACGTTTGCATGCTTTACTTACCGACATGACCACGACGAGCAGCCGCACCCTTGCGACCGAGGCGAACCAGACGCCCGGTGCTCGTTGTCTGTGTCGAATGTGCGCCAACTGAGGGCCCCCGCCTGAGACTCGCGCCCCGAAGCGAGCCCCGACGGACGAGCCGTTCCGCCGCCGTTCCGGCGCCGGACCGAGCCGCCCCGCGCACGTGCTGCTTCCCGGCCGAACGCCGTGACCAGCCGCCCTGCGCCTGACTGTCCGAATGACGAATGCCGTGCACGGCGGACCCAGCGCCGCGCACTCGACAGTGACGGAAACCCTGTGATCACCACTTCGGGCCTGACCAAGGTCTACGAGTCGCGAGGCCGCCAGGTCACCGCTCTGGACGGCGTCGACCTCCACGTTCGCGAAGGCGAGGTCTTCGGCGTGATCGGCCAGAGCGGCGCCGGCAAGTCCTCGCTCATCCGCTGCGTCAACCTCCTGGAGCGCCCCACCTCCGGCACCGTGACCGTCGACGGCGTCGATCTCACCGCCCTCGCCGGCAAGGGCCGCCGGGCCGGCAAGGACCTGCGCCGGGCGCGCAGCAGCATCGGCATGGTCTTCCAGCACTTCAACCTGCTGTCCTCACGCACCGTCAAGGACAACATCGAGCTCCCCCTTGAGATCCTCGGTGTCTCCGGCGCCGAACGCTCCCGCCGCGCCCTGGAACTCCTCGACCTCGTCGGCCTCGCCGACAAGGCCAAGGCCTACCCCGGGCAGCTCTCCGGCGGCCAGAAGCAGCGCGTCGGCATCGCCCGCGCCCTCGCCGGCAAGCCCAGGGTGCTGCTCTCCGACGAGGCCACCAGCGCCCTCGACCCGGAGACCACCCGCTCCATCCTCCAGCTGCTGCGCGACCTCAACCGGCAGCTCGGCCTCACCGTCCTCCTCATCACCCACGAGATGGACGTCGTCAAGACCATCTGCGACTCGGCCGCCCTCATGCAGCGGGGCCGCGTCGTCGAGTCCGGCACCGTCGGCGAACTCCTCGCCACCCCCGGCTCCCAGCTCGCCGCCGAACTCTTCCCGGTCAGCGGCGCCGCCACCGGCCTCGACCGCACGGTCGTCGACGTGACCTTCCACGGCGACGCCGCGGGCCGGCCGGTGATCTCCCAGCTCTCCCGTACGTACAACATCGACATCTCGATCCTCGGCGCCGCCATGGACACCGTCGGCGAACGCCAGATCGGCCGCATGCGGATCGAACTCCCCGGCCGCTACGAGGAGAACGTCGTCCCGGTCGGCTTCCTGCGCGAGCAGGGCCTCCAGGTCGAGATCGTCGAACCGGCCGAACCGGTCGAACCGCAGGACGCCGCCCCGGCCCCCGCCGTCGCGCCCGTCCTGGTGAAGGAAGGTGCCAAGTGACCTGGTCCGAGATGCAGCCGCTCCTTGAGCAGGGCACCGTCGACACCCTCTACATGGTCCTGTGGGCCACCGTCGTCACCATCCTCGGCGGCCTCCCGCTCGGCATCCTCCTCGTCCTCACCGACAAGGGCGGACTGCTGCAGAACCGGCCGGTGAACAAGGTCGTCGGCGCGATCGTGAACGTGGGCCGCTCGCTCCCGTTCATCATCCTGCTGATCGCCCTCATCCCCTTCACCACCCTGGTCGTCGGCACCTTCATCGGCCCCACCGCGATGATCGTGCCGCTCGCCATCGGCGCCATCCCCTTCTTCGCCCGGCTCGTCGAGACCGCGATCCGCGAGGTCGACCACGGACTCGTCGAAGCCGTCCAGTCCATGGGCGGCGGCATCCCCACCATCGTCCGCAAGGTCCTGCTCCCGCAGGCCCTGCCCTCCCTGGTCTCCGCCGTCACCACCACCGTGATCGTGCTCATCGGCTACTCGGCCATGGCCGGCGCGGTCGGCGGCGAAGGACTCGGCTCCAAGGCCATCACCTACGGATACCAGCGCTTCGACACCACCTTCATGCTGGTCACCGTCGTGGTCCTGGTCGTCATCGTGACCGTGGTCCAGCTGATCGGAGACGGCGTCGTCCGCCTCCTCGCCCGCCGCGGCCGCACCGCGTGACCCGCACCGCGTAAGCGGCGCCCCCGCCCGCAAGGGCCCCCGACTTCGTACCCCGAAGAACAGCCCGGACTTGTTGTCCAGGCGAAGCAACCGCTCCACCGGAAAGAGGCACTCTTCGTGCGCAAGAACATCAAGCTCACCGCCGGCATCGCCGCCACCGCCGCCCTCGCCCTCGGCCTGACCGCCTGCGGCACCTCCTCCGACCCGTCCTCCGCCAAGGACGCGGCCGGCTCCGCCGACAAGCCGCTCGTCGTCGCCGCGTCCCCGACGCCGCACGCCGACATCCTCAACTTCGTCAAGGACAAGCTGGCCGCCAAGGAGGGCCTGAAGCTGGAGGTGAAGGAGTTCACGGACTACGTCCTGCCGAACACCGCCACCGAGTCCGGCCAGGTCGACGCCAACTTCTTCCAGCACAAGCCGTACCTCGACGACTTCAACCAGAAGAACGGCACCCACATCGTCCCCGTGGTGAACGTGCACCTGGAGCCGCTCGGCCTCTACTCCAAGAAGGTCACGTCGGTGAAGGACATCAAGGCCGGCCAGACCATCGCCGTCCCCAACGACACCACCAACGAGGGCCGCTCCCTCCACCTGCTCGCCGACAACGGGCTCATCACCCTCAAGGCGGGCGTCGGCACCGACGCCAAGCTCTCCGACATCACCGACAAGAAGGGCCTGGAGTTCAAGGAGCTGGAGGCCGCCACCGTGCCCCGTGCCCTGAACGACGTCGACGCCGCCGTCATCAACGGCAACTACGCCATCGAGGCGAAGCTCTCCCCGGCCAAGGACGCCCTCGCCCTGGAGAAGGCGGAGGGCAACCCCTACGCCAACTTCCTCGCCGTCAAGGCCGGCAACGAGAAGGACGCGCGCGTGCAGAAGCTCGTCAAGCTCCTCAACTCCCCCGAGGTGAAGAAGTACATCGAGGACACCTACAAGGGCTCGGTCGTCCCGGCCTTCGGCGCCCCCGCCAAGTAAGGCCCACGGCACGCCCCTTGGCGCCGTCCCCGTCCCGAAGGCCCCGCCCGCCCCGTACCGGCGCGCGGGGCCTTCGGGTTCACCCCGCGCATGCGCGCGACCACCGCATGCTGCATGCTGTGCGTTCACGGTCTTCACGTATGGAGCTGCGCATGAATACGACCTTCCCGTCCATCTCCATCAGCACGGACCGGTTGGTGCTGCGCGCGTTCGAAGAGGCCGACATCCCCGCGTTCGTCGAGATGATGAACGACGAACTCGTCGTCGCCTGGACCTCCGTACCGCACCCGTACACCCTCGCCGACGCCGAGGACTGGGTCCGCAGGATCGCTCCCGCGGAACGCACCGGAGGCCGCGGCATCGTCTTCGCCGTCACCGAGTTCCTCACCCAGCGCCTCGTCGGCATCGTCCACCTCCACGGCACCAACTGGCGCACCCGCGCCACCGAGGTCGCCTACGTCACCGCCCCCTGGGCCCGCGGCGAGGGCTACGCCACCGAATCCGTCCTCGCCGTCGCCCAGTGGCTCTTCGGCGACCGCGGCTTCGAGCGCCTCGAACTGCGCACCGCCGCCGACAACACCGCCTCCCAGCAGGTCGCCCAGAAGATCGGCTGCATCAGCGAAGGCGTGCTCCGCAACGCCTGGATAGCGCGCAGCCAGACCGAGAACGGCACCTGGACCGACATCCGCACCGACCTCATCGTGTGGAGCCTCCTCCCCGAGGACCTCGACGGCGACCAGATGGCCGAGGCTGGCCTCTCCACCTACGCCGACTGGAGCTAGGGCCTCCTTCCGGATCCCCCGGGCCGCGGCCCGATCCGAAAGACACGACCGGACCGGCCCCCGCAGGCGCGTCTCCCGGTAGGCTCGTCCCGCCCCCGACCTGCACACACTCCAGGAGACAGACACCCATGGCCGACCGGGTCACGGTGATCGGCTGGGACGGCTCGCCCCTCACCGAGGCGGCCCGGTCCGCCCTCGCCGCCGCCACCCTGGTGGCCGGCGCCGCCCACCACCTCGCCCTGCCCGAAGTGCCGGCCGGCGCCGAACGCATCCGCCTCGGCAGCGTCGACCTCGCCGCCCGCCGGATCGCCGGCCACCGCGGCACCGCCGTCGTCCTCGCCGACGGCGACCCCGGCTTCTTCGGCGTCGTCCGCACCCTGCGCGCCCCCGAACACGGCCTGGAGGTCGAGGTCGTCCCCGCCGTCTCCAGCGTCGCCGCCGCCTTCGCCCGGGCCGGCATGCCGTGGGACGACGCCCGCGTCGTCGTCGCCCACCAGCGCACCCTGCGCCGTGCCGTCAACATCTGCCGCGCCCACCCCAAGGTCGCCGTCCTCACCTCGCCCGGCGCCGGACCCGCCGAACTCGCCCTCCTCCTCGACGGCGTCCACCGCACCTTCGTCATCTGCGAGGAACTCGGCACCGACCGCGAACAGGTCACCGTCGTCACCTCCGACAAGGCCGCCGACCACGCCTGGCGCGACCCCAACGTCGTCCTTGTCATCGGCGGTATCGGCGCCGGCACCACCGGCGGCTGGCTCATGGGCCACGACACCCCCGCCGTACGCGGCTGGGCCCTGCCCGGCGAGGACACCGGAGGCCGCACCGGCCAGGACCCCACCCTGCGCGCCGCCCAACTCGCCCGGCTCGGCCCCCGCGACGGCGACCTCGTCTGGGACATCGGCTGCGCCGACGGCGCCTTCGCCGTCGACACCGCCCGCTTCGGCGCCGCCGTCATCGCCGTCGACACCGACCCCGATGCCTGCGCCCGCACCGAGGCCGCCGCCCGCGCCGCCGGACTCCACCTCCAGACCGTCACCGGGCGTGCCCCGCACGTCCTGGAGAGCCTGCCCGAACCCGATGTCGTACGCATCGGGGGCGGGGGAGTGCCCGTCGTCACCGCCTGCACCGACCGCAGGCCCGAACGGATCGTCACGCACGCGGCCACCCGCGACGAGGCCGAGGCGATCGGCGCCGCACTGGCCGACGGCGGCTACGCCGTGGAGTGCGCGCTGCTGCAGACGGTCGGCCTCGATCCGGCCGAATGGACCGAGCGCGACCGCTCCGTGGTCTTCCTCCTGTCCGGCGACCGGACGGATGCTCCCCGTGATCGCGGGGCCCGCCGGGGAAGGTAGGCTGGCCGATTGTTGTACCGCACCCGGACGTTCGGCGAAGGTCCCGGGCCAGGGGCCTTCTCGGACCTCTCACATGGTGCGGAGCGACGGGGGCGGCGCGACGTGGCGCAGTCCACAGCCAAGCGTGGCGGATCCGCCTGCCAGGATGGCCGAAGGCCGCGACAATGCATGGGTGTCCGCGCGTCCTTCGTGCCGCGCGGCGCGCGAGCTCGTTGTTGTCGACGGGCGAAGGTCTGAAGGAGCACAACCGATGGGCGAGGGGTACGCAGCATGACGGACACCGGCCAGGTCCCGGCTGAGGGGCTGCCGGAGAACGCAGGCACGGTCGAGCAGCCGGGCATCCCCGCCCCGGGCGCGTACACCTACCTGGACCCCTCCGAGAACGCAGCCGAGGACGACGAGATTCTCCTGATGCCGGGCGCCCAGGGCGCCTGGAGCGAGCTGCAGCCGGGCGTCGTGCCCGCGCCGCCGGTCGCCGTGCCGGCCCCGGCCGAGTTCGTCGACCCGCTGACCGCCCCCATCGAGCAGGTCACCGCCACCCCGCCGCAGGGCGTGCCGGTGCCGCCGCAGGCGACGCCGGCCCACGGCGTGCCGCACGAGCCCATGGTCACCGAACACGGCTACGAGCCCGGCATCCTCGACACCGGCTCCGTCGACCTCGGCGGCGTCCGGATGCCCGCCCCGGCGACCCCGACCCCGCCGCCCGGCCGCCGCCCGCTGCACATGGGCCCGCCCGTGCCGCCGGACGCCACCGGAGGCGTGGTGCGCTCCCTCGCCGACCGCGGCCCGGCCGCCACCCCCGTGGCGCCGCAGCCCGCCGCCGCGCCCGTCGCGGCCCCGGTCGCCGCCACGACGCCCGCGCCGGAGCCGGTACGGACCCCGGGCCCGCCGACCATCGGCCCCGAGTACCTGGACGTGCCGCCGCAGGACCAGCAGATGGCCCCGCAGGGCGCCGTGCCGTGGACCGCGCAGCCGCAGGAGGCCCAGCCGCAGGCCGCCGCCCCGGCGGAAGCGGTCGCCCCGCAGGCCGTCCAGTTCGTCCCGGTCGAGGGCTCCGTCCCGACCGCCCCGCACCTGGCCCCGACTCCCTCGCCGGAGCCGGTCCTCCCGGTCCAGGAGCCGCAGCCTCAGCCCGAGGCGCCCGCCGCCGTCGTCGCCGAAGCGGCGGCCGTGGAGCCCGTGGCCGTCGTCGCCGAGCCCGTCGTGGTGGAGCCCCCGGCCGCCGAGGCGCCCGTCGCGGAGCCGGTCGTCGTCGAGCCCCAGGAGACCCCGCTGGTCCCCGCCCCGCGCGAGGCCGAACCGGAGCAGCAGCCCGAGGCGCCCGTCGCGGCCGAGCCCGTGGTGGCCGAGCCGGTCGTGGTGGCGGAGCCGCAGCCCGTGCCCGTCGCCGTACCCCAGGAGGGGCAAGTCCCGGCCCCCGCCGAGGAGAACCCGGTCCTCGCCGAGGCGCAGTCGCAGGCGGCCGCGCCGGAGCCCCCGGTCGTACCGGCGCCCGAGGCGCCGGTCGCGGAGGCCTCGGCCGAGACCCCCGCCGCGGAGCCCGAGGCCTTCGTCGAGGCCGCCCCTGAACCCCTGCCCGAGCCGGTCGCGGAGGCGCCCGCAGAGGCGTCTGCCGAGCCGGAACTTCCGGTCGAGGCCGAGCCCGAGGCCGAGACCGAGACCCCCGCGGCCCCCGAGGCCGAGATCCAGACGGAAGCCGCAGCCGAGGCCGCCGAGGAAGTGGCACCGGCGCATCCGGAACCGGTTGGCGAGCGCGCCCCCGGCTACGACGAGGCCGAGCGCGACGCCGTGCTCCGCGTGATGCGCGAGCGCCGCGACATCCGCAACGGCTTCCGCCCGGACCCCATCCCGCACGAGGTACTGCTCCGCGTCCTCGAAGCCGCGCACACGGCACCGTCGGTGGGCCACTCGCAGCCCTGGGACTTCGTCGTCATCCGCAGCGCGGAGACCCGCCGCACGATGCACGAGCTGGCCCAGACGCAGCGCGACGCGTACGCCAAGTCGCTGCCCAAGGGCCGGGCGAAGCAGTTCAAGGAACTGAAGATCGAGGCCATCCTCGACACCCCGGTCAACATCGTGGTGACCGCCGACCCGACCCGCGGCGGCCGGCACACCCTCGGCCGCTACACGCAGCCGCAGATGGCCCCGTACTCCTCGGCCCTCGCCGTCGAGAACCTGTGGCTCGCCGCCCGCGCCGAGGGCCTCGGCGTCGGCTGGGTCAGCTTCTTCGACGAGCGCGAGATGGTCCGCGCCCTCGGCCTGCCCGAGCACCTCGAAGTGGTCGCGTACCTCTGCGTCGGATACGTGGACGAGTTCCCGGAGGAGCCGGAGCTGATGCAGGCGGGCTGGTCCAAGCGCCGCCCGCTGTCCTGGGTCGTCCACGAGGAGACGTACGGCCGCCGCGCGCTGCCCGGCGAGGAGCCGCACGACCTGCTCCAGGAGACCGTCGCCAACATCCGCCCGCTGGACGCCAAGGCGCTCGGCGAGGCCTGGGAGCGCCAGAAGCGGATGACGAAGCCCGCCGGGGCGCTCGGCATGCTGGAGATCATCTCCGCGCAGCTCTGCGGCCTGTCCCGGGTCTGCCCGCCGCCGATCCCCGAGCCCGCCGCCGTGGCGATCTTCGCCGGCGACCACGGGGTGCACGCCCAGGGCGTCACCGCCTGGCCCCAGGAGGTGACCGGCCAGATGGTCGCGAACTTCCTCGGCGGCGGCGCGGTCTGCAACGCCTTCGCCAACCAGGTGGGCGCCGAGGTCTGCGTCATCGACGTCGGCGTGGCCTCCGACCTGCCCTCCACGCCCGGTCTTCTCCCGCGCAAGGTCAAGGCCGGCACCGCCGACTTCACCATCGGCCAGGCCATGACCCGCGAAGAGGCGATCGCGGCGATCGAGGTGGGCATCGAGACCGCCCGCGACCTCGTGGCCGCCGGCAACAAGGCGCTGCTCACCGGTGAGATGGGCATCGCGAACACCACCGCGTCCGCCGCGCTCATCTCGGTCTACACCGGCGTCGACCCGGTCGAGGTCACCGGCCGCGGCACCGGCATCAACGACGAGATGCACGCCCGCAAGGTGGACGTGGTCCGGCGCGCGCTCGACCTCCACAAGCCGGACCCGGCGGACCCGATCGGCGTCCTGGCGGCCGTCGGCGGCCTGGAGCACGCGGCGCTCGTCGGCCTGATCCTGGGCGCGGCCTCGCTCCGTACCCCGGTGATCCTCGACGGCGTCTCCACCGGCGCGGCGGCCCTCGTCGCCCGCGCGATCGCGCCCGAGTCGCTGGCGGCCTGCATCGCGGGCCACCGCAGCGCCGAGCCGGGCCATGTCGCGGCCCTCAACAAGCTGGGCCTGCGCCCGCTGGTCGACCTGGACCTGCGCCTCGGCGAGGGCACCGGCGCGCTGCTCGCCCTCCCCATCGTCCAGAGCGCGGCGCGGGCGATGCACGAGGTGGCGACCTTCGACTCGGCGGGCGTCACCGAGAAGTAGCAGCGGGGTCCGCACGCCCCCCACTGTCCACGGACGGGAGTGGGGGACGTGCGGGGTCCCGACGTTCGGGACGTAAAGCGTGATTTGTGGCGCGGAACGAGGACGTTCCGCGCTGGTCGGACCTGACCGCGCCGTAAATCATGCAGTCCCGAATGCGGTGCCCGGAACGTCCCGCACGCCCCCTCCCACCGACGCGAGGGACATCGATCACAGCGAGAGACCCGCAGGTCACCGATATCGTGAGGTGCCAACAGCACCGCCCCTCCAGAGGAGCCGCCCGCACCATGGCCGACCACGCCGAGCACCCCGCCTACCCCGTCGGACTGCGCCTCGCCGGCCGCCGCGTCGTCGTGTTCGGCGGTGGCCAGGTGGCGCAGCGCCGGCTGCCCGCCCTGATCGCGGCGGGCGCGCGGGTCACCCTGATCTCACCGTCCGCGACCCCGTCCGTGGACGCGATGGCCGAGACGGGCGAGATCACCTGGATCAAGCGCCGTTACGAGGAGGGTGACCTCGCCGACGCGTGGTACGCCCTGGTCGCCACCACGGACCCGGTGGCGAACGCCGCCATCTCCGCCGAGGCCGAACGCACGAAGACCTGGTGCGTGCGCTCCGACGACGCCGAGGCGGCCACCGCCTGGACCCCGGCGACCGGCCACAGCGAGGGCGTGACGGTCGCGGTGCTGACCGGCCACGACCCGCGCCGCTCGGCCGCCGTGCGGGACGCGATCGTGGAGGGCCTGCGCGACGGCTCCCTCGCGGCGCCCGCGCGCCGCGCCCGTACCCCCTTCGTCGCGCTGGTCGGCGGCGGCCCGGGCGACCCGGACCTGATCACGGTCCGCGGCCGCCGGCTCCTCGCGGAGGCGGACGTGGTCATCGCGGACCGGCTCGGCCCGCGCGACCTGCTCTCCGAACTGCCGCCGCACGTCGAGGTGATCGACGCGGCGAAGATCCCGTACGGCCGGTTCATGGCCCAGGAGGCCATCAACAACGCGCTGATCGAGCACGCCAAGCAGGGCAAGTCCGTCGTCCGTCTCAAGGGCGGCGACCCGTTCGTCTTCGGCCGCGGCATGGAGGAGGCCCAGGCGCTGGCCGCCGAGGGCATCGCCTGCACCGTGGTCCCGGGCATCTCCAGCTCGATCTCGGTCCCGGGCGCGGCTGGCATCCCGGTCACCCACCGCGGGGTGGCCCACGAGTTCACGGTGGTCAGCGGCCATGTGGCGCCGGACGACCCGCGCTCCCTCGTCGACTGGGCGTCGCTGGCGCGGCTCACCGGAACGCTGGTCATCCTCATGGGCGTCGACAAGATCGGCAAGATCGCGGAGGCGCTGATGGCGAACGGCAAGGCGCCCGACACCCCGCTGGCCCTGATCCAGGAGGGCACCACGGCCACCCAGCGCCGGGTGGACGCGACGCTGGCGACGGTCGCCGAGACCGTCACGGCGCAGGACGTGCGCCCGCCGGCCGTCATCGTCATCGGCGAGGTGGTCCACGAGTCCCCGGCCAAGAGCCCGACGGCCAAGCCGACCCACTGAGCCGTCCGAGCCCACCCGAGCCCACCCAGGCGTACCCGGAGTAACCCGGTGACGCCCACCCCACCCGCACGCATTGGCACCACCCACCGGACAAGGCAGTATCACCCCGTGGCCGAACTCATCACGATCGACGACCCCGACGACCCGCGCCTGCGCGACTACACCGGACTGACCGACGTCGAGCTGCGACGCAGACGCGAACCGGCCGAGGGACTGTTCATCGCCGAGGGCGAGAAGGTGATCCGCCGCGCCAAGGACGCCGGCTACGAGATGCGCTCGATGCTGCTCTCCGCCAAGTGGGTCGACGTCATGCGCGACGTCATCGACGAACTCCCGGCCCCGGTGTACGCGGTGAGCCCGGACCTCGCCGAACGCGTCACCGGCTACCACGTGCACCGCGGCGCGCTCGCCTCGATGCAGCGCAAGCCGCTGCCCACCGCGTCGGACCTGCTGACGACGGCCCGCCGGGTCGCGGTGATGGAGGCGGTGAACGACCACACCAACATCGGCGCGATCTTCCGCAGCGCCGCCGCGCTCGGCATGGACGCGGTGCTGCTCTCGCCGGACTGCGCGGACCCGCTGTACCGCCGGTCGGTGAAGGTGTCGATGGGCGCGGTGTTCTCGGTGCCGTACGCGCGTCTGGACACCTGGCCGCGCGGTCTGGAGGCGGTACGGGAGGCGGGCTTCAAGCTGCTCGCGCTGACCCCGGCGGACCGTGCGGCGTCGATCGACGAGGCCGCCCCGCACAAGCTGGACCGGGTGGCCCTGATGCTGGGCGCGGAGGGCGAGGGCCTGTCGACGCAGGCGCTGCGCGCGGCGGACGAGTGGGTCCGCATCCCGATGGCGCACGGTGTGGACTCGCTGAACGTGGGCGCGGCGGCGGCCGTCGCGTTCTACGCGGTGACGAGCGGCCGCCCGCAGCCGTAGGCCCCGAGCGGCAGGCCCCGAGCCCCGCGTAGCAAGCCCCGCGCAGCAACCCCCAAGCCCGAACCCCCGAACCCCCGGGGGACCCTCGGGCCCGGGGTTTTCAGCCCTGGAGCGCCTGCGCGGCCGCGATCCCGAGCGCCACCACCAGCGTGACGACCACGAACACGAACAGGCGCTGGCGCAGCAGCCGCGGGTTCGCCGGGCGGCGCCCGGTGGAGGTGTTTCGGGCCCCGGGCCGCGTGCCCGGCCGGGTGCCGGGCCGGGACTGGGTGTTACGTGCGCCCGTGCCCGCGCCCGTACGGGAGGAGTTCGGCCGGGACGCGGACGGCCGGGCGGTGTTCGGCCGGGACGCCGAGGCACCCGGACCGCCGCCCGTCTCGCCGCCGCGGTCGGCGGACCGCTCGGTCGTGCGCTCGGTGTACCGCTCGGTGGGCCGGACGGGGCTGCGCTCCTCGGACCGCTCGCGCTGGCCGGGCGGCCGGGCGGCGGCGGGCAGGCCCTGCGCTTCGCGCGCCGCGATCTCCTTGAGCCGCATGGACAGCTGGAGGGTGCTGGGCCGCTCCTCCGGGTCCTTGGCGAGGCAGGCCCGCACCAGGGGCGCGAGCGCGTCCGGTACGCCGTGCAGCTGCGGCTCCTCGTGCACGACCCGGTAGAGCATGACCTCGGAGCTGCCGTGGCCGAACGGGGAGTCGCCCATCGCCGCGTACGCGAGGGTGGCGCCGAGCGAGAAGACGTCGGTCGCGGCGGTGACCGGTGCGCCCCGTACCTGCTCGGGCGCGAGGAAGCCGGGGGAGCCGACGGCGGTGCCGACATGGGTGAGGGTGCTGGCGCCGGTGGCCCAGGCGATCCCGAAGTCGATGATCCGGGGGCCCTTGGGTGAGAGCAGGATGTTGGACGGCTTGAGGTCGCGGTGGACGACACCGGCCTCGTGGACGGCGACCAGACCCTCGGAGAGCGCGGCGCCGATCGCGGCCACATCGGAGGCCCGCAGTGGACCCTCCTCGGCGACCCGGTCGTGCAGCGAGGGCCCGGGGACGTACTGGGTGGCGAACCAGGGGCGCTCGGCCTCCAGGTCGGCGGCGACGAGCCGGGCGGTGCAGCCGCCGCGGATCCGTCGCGCGGCGGACACCTCGCGGGCGAACCGGGAGCGGAACTCCTGGTCCTCGGCCAAGTCGGGCCGGATCACCTTGAGCGCCACGCGCTGCCCGCGCCGGTCCGAGCCGAGGTACACGACCCCCATCCCGCCGGCGCCCAGCCGGCGGTGCAGCCGGAACGACCCGACGATCCGCGGGTCCTCGCGCCGGAGCCGCATCATCGCCATGTCCGTCCCCTCGTCCGTTCGACGTGGCACAGCTTACGTACCCCTGCCCCGGCCCGCTCACAGGCCGCGCCCTCCGGTTCGCATCGATTGTCAGTGCTGAGGGGGACAATTGAGGCGGGGTCAGCCGTGCCACTCGCCAACACTCCCTCCTATCAAGGACGTTGGCCTCTTGACGCGCCGACACCCCGGCGCTCCCCGGCAAACGTGGGTGACGTCACACCCGCCCCGTCGGCGCCCGGCGGACACCTTCCCGCCTTGTGCCGGCCATGTCCCGGCCATCCGCCCGTCACTCCCGGGGCCCGCTCCGGGCGTCCCCTCCGGGAAGTCCCCCACTCCGGACCGTCCGTCTCCACCCAGGGGAGTACGCCGTTCGGAGTGCCGTCATCCTCCGGGAGGCCCGGAAGCCGGTACGCGGGCATGACGCCCCGGGGCCGCCCGCTGCCCAGAATGGTTGTCGAGCGGCGGGTGCAGCACTCGTCCCCCGAGGTCACCGCACCCGCCGCGTCCGACACGACAGGAGAGGAACCATGGCATTCCCGGCCCCGCGGATGAACCCCCGCCCTTCGAGCCGGCGTCACCCGCTGGTGGCGACCGCCATGGTCCTCCCTCTCGCGGCCCTGCTCGTGGTCGTCTTCGGCGGCTGGGACGCAGTGGTCACACAGGCGTCGTCCGTGGGCGTGATGCTGGGGCGCTGAGCGGCGCCCCGGACCCGGGAGAGCGGCCCGGGTCGGGGACATCCGGCCTACCAGCCCCGTGGGGACGGGGGTGCGGCGGACGGCAGCGTGCGGCCGGTCAGCTGGGGAGCTGACCGGCCCTCGCGCTTTCCCGGGGCCCTGCGCGGCTCCCGGTCGGCCGGGGGCACTGACGACCTCGCGCTTTCTCGGGAGCCGCGGCCGCCGCGTGGCCGACGGGGACAACAGGCGCCTGGCCAGGTGAGGCGCGCAGCGTGTGCCCCGGTCAGGCCGGGAGCTGACCGGCCACCGTGCTTCCCGCGCCCCGCGGCCCCTGAAGATGCCCAGGGCGCTCGGCTCCCGCGCTTTCCCCGGGCCGGCGGCCGCCGCGTAGGCTCCCCGCGTGGACGACACCGCTCTGCTGCAGCTGCACGACCTCGCCCGCGCCGCCGCGCATCCGGGCGAGCCCGCCGGTGTGCCCTGCCCGTGCCGGGCCGGGCTGCTCGCGGACCGGGCCGACGGGACCGTCGTACGGCACGGGCGTCTCGTCCTCAAGGCGCACGGCGCCGACGGCGACCCGGCCGCCCTGCGCGCGCGGATATCCGTCGCCGCCCTGCCGGCCCTCGAAGGGATCCTGCTGCCGCCGTTGCCCGAGCCGCCCGAGTCGCCAGCGGCGGCCCGCCGCTCGCTGAGCCTCTGGCCGTACGGCACTCCCGTCGACCCCGAGGACCCCGGCGCCGCCCCCTGGGAGGCGGCCGGACGGCTGCTCGCCGGGCTGCACCGGAGCCCCGCCCCGCCCGGCACCCCACCGATGCGGGCACCCCTCAAGGTGTCCCTCGCGGTGGACCGGATGTGCCAGGCCGCGCCCGACCACCCGGCGACCCCCGTGGTGCTGCGCGCCTGGGCCACCGTCCCGGCCGTCCCGGCCCCGGACGCGGCCCTGCCGTCCGCGCTGTGCCACGGCGACTTCCACCTCGGGCAGCTCGTACGCCTGGGGGAGCCCGGCCGAGACCCCCGCTGGCGGCTCATCGACGTGGACGACCTCGGACTCGGGGACCCGGCCTGGGACCTGGCCCGCCCGGCGGCCTGGTTCGCGGCCGGGCTGCTGTCACCGGAGGTGTGGTCGCGATTCCTCGGCGCGTACGAGGCGGCCGGCGGCCCCGCCACCCGCGGCCCCGCCACCCGAGCCCCCGACCCGTGGGCGCGCCTCGACGTCCCGGCCCGCGCGCTCACCGTGCAGACCGCCGCGCTCGCCGTCGCCAAGTCCACCGCCGAGGGGCGCCCGCTGGACGAGGTGGAGGACGTGATGATCGACACCTGCGCCCGAATCGGTTCGCTCCGAACCGAGTTGCCGCCGGCGGCGTCCACGTAATGTGAGAGCACCATTCGAACGGCAGGGAGTTGAGTCCGCATGCAGTGTCCCAAGTGCCACGCGCCCATGCACACGTACAACCGCAACGGCATCCAGATCGAGCAGTGCAGCGGCTGCCGCGGCATCTTCCTGGACTACGGCGAGCTGGAGGCCCTGACCCGCCTGGAGTCCCAGTGGGCCCAGCAGGCCCCGCCGCCGCAGGCCTACCCGGCGCAGCCCGCCGCCCCGGCCTGGGGCGCCCCGCACCACGGCGGTCACGGCGGTCACCACGGGCACCACGGCCACCGCGGTTTCGGCCGGATGCTGTTCTCCTCCTGACGTCTCCTCCTGACGCCGGGCGCAGGCCCCTCCGGGGGCCCGCCCGTACGCCACACGCATGCAGAAGCCCCCGGTCGCTGTCGCGGCCGGGGGCTTCATGGCTGGTGCGCGATACTGGGATTGAACCAGTGACCTCTTCCGTGTCAGGGAAGCGCTCTCCCGCTGAGCTAATCGCGCGGGTGACCCGAAGGTCCGGGACCCGAAGGTCCAGTGCGCGATACTGGGATTGAACCAGTGACCTCTTCCGTGTCAGGGAAGCGCTCTCCCGCTGAGCTAATCGCGCGGGGGATCCGAAGATCCGGGACCCGAAGGTCCAGTGGACGATACTGGGATTGAACCAGTGACCTCTTCCGTGTCAGGGAAGCGCTCTCCCGCTGAGCTAATCGTCCTTGGAGGTGGAGACGGGATTTGAACCCGTGTAGACGGCTTTGCAGGCCGTTGCCTCGCCTCTCGGCCACTCCACCAGGAGTGTGATTCGGGGGTTCGGGAAGATCCCCCACATCGAGCGGACGACGAGATTCGAACTCGCGACCCTCACCTTGGCAAGGTGATGCTCTACCAACTGAGCCACGTCCGCTTGTCGTTTCCGTTTCGCTTGCGCGTCCCGGCGACGTGTTGAACTCTAGCGGATTCCTGGGCCAGTACAAAAACGCGTTTCCGCAGCGTGCTGACCTGCACCCCCGCGAGGGCGTCCGGGAGCGTTCGGACACCGTTCACTCCATGTGTCCCCGGGGTGGCTCCCAGCGCCCCCTCCCGCCTCACCAGCCGCTCCCTTCGCGCAGGCCCCGCGCACCTCCGGCCGCCCTCCTCCCCCCGCCCTAGACTCGCTGTGTGCACCCCCTTGCTCCCCTGGCCCGCTTCGGCGGCCTTCTCGCCACCGACCTCCGGGACGTCACCCACGACCCCGAGGCCCTGGACTCCTCCGGTTTCTGGGCGGTCGTCGCGGACTTCGAGGGACGGCTGACCTGCGCGCGCTTCGGCGACGTGCGGCCCGACCCGGTGCCCGCGCCCGTGCCGGGCGCCTGGCGCGGACCGGCGGCCGGCGACTGGACGTCCTCGCTCGACCGCGCCGCGTACACCGCGGGCGTGCGCCGCATCCGCGAACACATCGCGCGCGGCGAGGTCTACCAGGCGAACCTCTGCCGCGTGATGTCCGCGCCGCTGCCCGACCCGGCCGCCGCCGACGCCGACGCGCTCACCGCGCTGCTCGCCCGCGGCAACCCCGCCCCGTACGCCGGCACCGTCCGGCTGCCCGCGCACGGCGTGGAGATCGCCACCGCCTCGCCCGAGCTCTATCTGCGGCGCACCGGCACCGTCGTCGAGTCCGGCCCCATCAAGGGCACCGGGCGGACCGCCGAGGACCTCCTGGAGAAGGACCACGCCGAGAACGTGATGATCGTGGACCTGGTGCGCAACGACCTCGGCCGGGTCTGTGCCACCGGCTCCGTCACCGTGCCCGAGCTGTGCGCCGTCGAGCCGCACCCCGGCCTGGTCCATCTGGTCTCCACCGTCCGCGGCGAACTGCGCGACGGCGCCGGCTGGCGCGAGCTGCTCTCCGCCACCTTCCCGCCCGGTTCCGTGACCGGCGCCCCCAAGTCCAGCGCGCTGCGGATCATCGAGGCCCTGGAGACCGTCCCGCGCGGCCCCTACTGCGGCGGCATCGGCTGGGTCGACGCCGACCGGCGCACCGCCGAGCTGGCCGTCGGCATCCGCACCTTCTGGATCGACCGCGCCGAGGGCGTCCTGCGCTTCGGCACCGGCGCCGGGATCACATGGGGCTCCGACCCCGAGCGCGAGTGGGCCGAGACCGAGCTCAAGGCCGACCGCCTGGTCGCGATAGCGTCAGGCGCCTACGAGTCGACCGACGACGAGTCGACCGACCACGAGGCGACGGACGACGAGGCGACGGGAAAGGCCATATCGCGATGAAACTGTGGGTCAACGGCGCGCTGCACGACGCCGAGAGCGCGCGGGTCTCGGTCCTCGACCACGGGCTGACCGTCGGCGACGGCATCTTCGAGACGGTCAAGGCCGAGCGCGGCGAAACGTTTGCCCTCACCCTCCACCTGGAGCGGCTGACCCGCTCGGCCCGCGGCCTCGGCCTGCCCGACCCCGACCTCGACGAGGTCCGCCGCGCTGTCGCCGCGGTCCTGGAGGCCAACCCGATGGAGCTCGGCCGCCTCCGCATCACGTACACCGGCGGGCTCTCCCCGCTCGGCTCCGAGCGCGGCGACGCCGGGCCCGGCCTGGTCGTGGCCCTCGGCGAGACCCGCCGCCGCCCGGACACCACCGCCGTGATCACGGTCCCCTGGGTCCGCAACGAGCGCGGCGCCCTCACCGGCCTCAAGACCACCTCGTACGCCGAGAACGTCGTGGCCCTCGCCCGGGCGCACGAGCGGGGCGCGTCCGAGGCGCTGTTCGCCAACACCGTGGGGCAGCTCTGCGAGGGCACCGGCTCCAACGTCTTCGTCGTGGTCGACGGCCGCGTCCTGACCCCGCCGGTGTCCTCCGGCTGCCTCGCCGGCATCACCCGCGCGCTGGCCGCCGAGTGGACCGGCGCGGAGGAGGTCGACCTGCCGCTCGACGTCCTGGAGAGCGCCGACGAGATCTTCCTGACCTCGACGCTGCGCGATGTGCAGGCCGTGCGGCGGGTGGACGACCGGGAGCTGTCCGGGGCGCCGGGGCCGGTCACGGCCAAGGCGATGCGGATCTTCGAGGAGCGGACGGCCCGGGACCGGGACCCGAAGCTGGGCTAGCCCCGGTGGGGTACCGGTTCCGTACAAAACCTGATGACGGGTGGGTCCGGCGCGGGTAGAACACCCGTGATGACCACCACCCTGCGGCCGTCCGAGCCGCTTCAGCAGTCCGCCGACGGCGGCCGTTCGCGCACCTACGACATCTGTGTGAACAGCCGCCGGGTCGGCTCCGTCCACCTCTCCACCGACCCCGGCTTCGGCGCCGCCTCGGGCGTGATCGACCGCCTCGGGGTCGACGAGCCGGACCGCCGGCGCGGCCGGGGCACGGTCGCGGCGCTCGCGGCCGAGGAAGTGCTGCGGAGCTGGGGCTGCGTCGAGGTGCAGATATCGGTGCCCGCGCAGGCCGCGGCCGCGCTGCGGATGGCCGGCTCGCTCGGCTACACCGAGCGCAGCCGGAACATGGTCAAGGCGCTGCCGGCCGAGCCGCCCGTGCTGCCGGAGGGCGTGGAGGTCCGGCCGATGACCGAGGCCGAGTTCGCCGTCTGGGAGGCGCGGGCCAAGGAAGCCTTCGCACGGAGCTGGACCGACCGGGGCGTCCCGGAGGACCAGGCCCGCGCCAAGGCCGAGGACAGCCACCGGAGGTACCTCCCGCAGGGCCTGGCCTCGCCCGGCGTCGCGCTCCACGTGGTCGTCGCGGACGGGCGGCCCGCCGGCCATCTGTGGACCGGCCGGATCGAGCTCGAACCGGGTCGGTGGGCGGCCTTCGTGTACGACATCGAGGTCGACGAGGCCCAGCGCGGGCGCGGCTACGGCCGGGCGCTGATGCAGCTCGCCGAGCGGGTCGCGCGGGAGGCCGGGGAGACCCGGATCGGACTGCACGTCTTCGCGGGCAACACCCCGGCGATCCGGCTGTACGAGTCGCTGGGCTATCGCACGACCTTCGTCAACAGCGCGAAGGAACTGCGCTGAGGCGGCTGTGAGACAGCTGTGAGACAGCTCTGAGGTCTCCCCGGCGGGGGACGGGGTCCGGCCAGGGGGCGGGGTCAGGCGCCGAGGAGGCGGTCGGCGATCTCCGTGATGCGCTCGCGCAGGCCGTCCTGGCTCTGGCCGCCGTCGAGGCGCTCGCCGCCGATGACGTACGTGGGGGTGCCGGTGACCTTGATCGCCTTGCCCTCGGCCTCGTCGGCGTCGACCGTCAGGAGGTGCCGGCCGTCGATCAGGGCCGTGTCGAACTCCTCGGCGTCCAGGCCCAGTTCCTTCGCCACCGCGAGCAGCACCGGCTCGCCGCGCTCGCCGAGCTCGGCCGTCCTGGCGAGCAGCGCCTCGGTGTACGGCCAGCCCTGGCCCTGGGCGAAGGCCTCCTCGGCGGCCTGGGCGGCGGCGTAGGCGTGCTTGTGCTTGGGCAGCGGGAAGTGCCGCAGCTGTACGTCGAGACGCTCGCCGTACGCGGCGCGCAGCGCGCGGACGTCGTCGAGGGCCTTGAAGCAGTCGGGGCACTGCAGGTCGAACCAGGCCTCCAGGACGACCGGGGCGGCGGCGGGGTTGGTGGACTCACTCATGGGAAGAGTCTCCCATCCGGTCCTCCCTGGGGGACGACCCGGAGATCTCCCTGATCCGGGGTCCGGGGCATGGCCCGGTGGGGCCGGTGCGGTGCAGGATGGAAGGGACGTATCACCCGGGACCAGGAGGATCGCATGCTTGCCGAGACCATTTGCTCCGCGGCGGCCGCGGCGGGCCTGGGCATCGCCGCGATCACGGCCTGGCGGAGGAAGTTCCTGACCGCGACCCGGATCGCGGCCTACTCACTGGTGCCGCTGGGTCTGGTGATGACGGGCGCCATCGACTGGCTCTTCGAGGCCCTGACGTTCAACCTGACCGTCTGGGCCGGCTTCGGCGTGCTCGGCCTCGCCTGGGTGCTGTTCATGACCTCGCGCGCGATCGAGCGGCGCAGGGCCGGGCGGGAGGTGACCGGTGGGGGAGCGGCCCCGGCGGCCGTGGCGCCCGCCGCCTCGGCGCCTTCGCTGGGGACGGGCAAGCCCGCGCGGGCCGCCAAGCCGCAGGCGAAGCCGGCGGACGAGGACTTCAGCGACATCGAGGCGATTCTGAAGAAGCACGGAATATGACCGGGATCCGACCGCAGTCCGACCGGTTCTGACACTTCTCGTTCCCGCGGGCCACGGGATGGGGTGAACACGGCCTGTCGCGGGGCGTTTGCGTGATCTTCGGGGCCGGCGGTGCTGCATCATCCCCCCGAGATGCTCGAGACCTCGGGGGACCCCGCCCCCGCTCCCGCCCCCACGTCCGCCGCGGCACCGGCCGTGCCCGCCGTTCCGGTCGCGGAGGAGCCGCGCGGCTGTCTGTTCGCGCTGTCCCAGCCGCCGCTGATGATCTTCCTCGCGGTGATCGGCGCGCTGCTGCTCATGGCCGCCGTCCATGATCTGTTCCTGTTGTGACCGCTCTCGCTGTGACCGTGCGGGCCGTGACCGTGCGGGCCGGGCCCGTGCCTGCCGCGACCGCGCCCGGGATCAGCCCGCGGCTTCCTTGCGGCGGGCCCGGTAGGCGGCCACGTGCAGACGGTTGCCGCAGGTGCGGCTGTCGCAGTAGCGGCGGGAGCGGTTGCGGGAGAGGTCGACGAAGGCCCGGCCGCAGTCCGGCGCCTCGCAGCGGCGCAGCCGCTCCTGTTCGCCCGCGACGACGATGAAGGCGAGCGCCATGCCGCAGTCGGCGCCGAGGTGGTCGGCGACCGAGGCGCCCGGCGCGAAGTAGTGGACGTGCCAGTCGTAGCCGTCGTGGTCGGTGAGCTGCGGCGTGGTGCCGGCGGCCGCGACCAGCTGGTTGATCAGGGTGGCGGCGATCCGGGCGTCGGGGGCGGAGAAGACGGCCGCGAACCGGTCGCGCACCTCGCGCACGGCGCGCAGGTCCGCCGCCCCGAGCTCGCCCACGTCGCTGATCTTGTGGGCGTGTACGAAGGACTGCAGCGCCGGGAGGTCTCCGAGCGCGTCGCCACGGTCGCCCTCCGGGGCGGTGTTCATCAGATCGACGACGGTGTCGAGGGCGATCCGGGTGTCGTGGGGGATCAGCACGTTTCGCTCCCTGGCCGGCTGCGGGCGGGCGCCCGCGGAATTGCGCTGAACTCTAGCGCGACCCGGAAACGCCCATCGGCGCCCCGCACCGCGCCGGCTGCGCGGTGAGAAGCGCCGATGGGGGGTTGGCACGGCTGTCCGCGCGGCGCCGTCTCCCCGAGTCGGACGGCGCCGTGCGGCTGGTGGCCTGGCTCAGCTGTCGGCCAGGATGTGGGAGAGCTCCGTGTCGAGGTCGAAGTGGCGGTGCTCGGTGCCAGGTGGCACGGCAGCGTCGGTCCGCTTGAGGAACGACTCCAGGGCCCTCGCCGGGGCCTCGAGCAGGGCTTCGCCCTCGGGGGAACTCAGCGCGATGCAGACGACTCCCTGACCGTGGCTGCGGGACGGCCAGACCCGGACGTCGCCCGTGCCGGTGGGCCGGTGCAGCCCCTCGGCGAGAAGGTCGCGGGCGAAGACCCACTCGACCGTCTCCTCGGCTCCGGTGTGGAAGGTGGCGTGCACGGCATACGGATCGGCCGTGTCATACCGCAGGCCCGCGGGTACAGGCAGTGAGGACTCGCTCGACACAACGAGGCGCAGGTGCAGCTCGCAGCTGACCGTGGTGTTCATAAGCGCCAGGGCCTTTCGCTCAGTGTGCGCTCGGGGATTCGCACGTCGGCGAAATCGACATGCCACCTACGGTGCCGTTGTAAACCCCTCTGCCCGTTTTGTGATCGTTCAGGTAGCTCGTATGGGCGCGTGTAACTTTGGGTAATACCGCCATTTCAGCGGGCCGGGCCGGTCCGGTAAATTGGGGCCATGAATGCGGAGAGTGACGAGCGCGCCGGGGAGTCCGCGGCCGACGGGGACAAGCGCGCGCAGCAGGAGACCACGCCGGACGCGGGTGCGGCCGGAGAGGCGCCCCTGGGGTCCCGGGCGCCGGAGTTCATCAAGGCCCGCCGGACCCTGCACCTGAGCTGGCAGGTCGGCGTCTTCGTCGTCGGCCTCGCCGTCGTCGGCGCCGGCATCGTGATGCTGCCGCTGCCCGGCCCCGGCTGGCTGGTGATCTTCGCCGGCATGGCGATCTGGGCGACCGAGTTCGTCTGGGCCCAGCTGGTGCTGCGCTGGACCAAGCGAAAGGTCACCGAGGCCGCCCAGCGCGCCCTCGACCCCAAGGTCCGGCGCCGGAACATCATCCTCACCAGCATCGGCCTGGTGATCATCGGCGTGCTGCTCGGCATCTACCTGTGGAAGTTCGGCTTCGTCATGCCGTGGAAGATCGACGAGTGAGCCGGTGAGCCGGCAGTGGTTCGGAAGCGCCGCTGACATGCGGTAATGTTTGCGGTGCACCCGGGCGATTAGCTCAGCGGGAGAGCACTTCGTTCACACCGAAGGGGTCACTGGTTCGATCCCAGTATCGCCCACCCGGACCGAAGGCCCGGAGACGGATTCCGTCTCCGGGCCTTCGGCGTTCACCGCATCCGGCCCAGCCGCTCCCGCAGTCGGCGCGCGTCACGCAGCCGCTGCTCGTACGTCGCCCCCACCGCGAGCAGCAGCAGACCGGCCAGAGCCGGCGGCAGCCAGCGCGGCAGCGCGCCCACCGCCTGCACCACGTATGGCGCGAGCTCGTGCAGGCCGACCAAGGCCAGCACCGAGCCGCCGAGCAGCAGCGGGGCCTGCAGCCGGAACCGCGCGCCGAGCAGCGTCACCGCGAGCGCCCCGACCCCGAGCAGCAGCGGACGCGTCCAGTACGGGTCCACCCAGGCCGCGAACAGACTCGGCACCAGCGTCGCCGCGAGCCCCGGCCCGTACGCCGTCCACGAGGACGCCTCCGGGTCCCGGCGTCGCCGCAGCACGCCCACCACCAGAGCAGGCACGGTGACCGGCAGCGTGTACGCCTCCGGGGTCGTGACCTCCCAGACCGCGAGCCGTACCCAGGTCGCAAGCAGGAACAGCACCGCCGCCGCCCACGAGGCCACCGGGCGCCGCTCCTCCCGTACCGCCGTCGCTGCCGCGATCACCCCGCCGAGCGCCAGCGCGAGCGCGAGCAGCGCCGGCCGCCCGGCCGCCAGACCGAACCCGCACAGACCGACCGCCGCACCCGTGGCCTCCACCGCCACGGACTCCGGGCGCCGCCGCAGCCACGCGCCGCCCAGACCGGCCGTCCCGGCGGGCACGACGAGCAGCAGCACACCGGCCACCGGCCCGGACAGGCCCACGGCCGCCGCCCCGGCCCCCACCAGACCCGCCACCGCGAGCACGGCCACACACGCCGCGCCCGTGCGCCGCACCCCGTCGCCCAGGATCGCGACCGCGCCGAACAGCACCGCGAGCACCCCGAGCACCGCGAACGTCGCCGCCCGGGTGTCGAGCGCCGCGGGCACCACCGCCAGACCCGAGGCCAGACCGAACCCGAAGCCGAGCCAGGCCACGACCTCCACCGCTCCGTCGAGCCCGCGCGCCACCGCCGCCGGGCGCACCGCCACCGCCAGGACCGCCGCCGTCGCCACCAGCCGGACGGCGAGGGAGGCCCCGTACGGCAGACCGAACGCCACCGGCAGGCCGATGAGCAGGGCCCACACCAGACCGAGCGCGGCTCCCCGCGCCCAGAGGTGCGGCACCGCCACGAGCGCGCCCGTCACGACGAGCAGCACCAGCGAGGCCGTCGCCGGGTAGCCGGACAGCGTCCGCTCGGCGTGCGCCCCCGACCAGATCTCCGTCGTACGGACCTGCGGGTCGAGCAGCCCGAGCACCGCCGGCGGCAGCGCCCACAGCGTGGCCAGTCCGAGCACCCCACCACCCGCGAGCGCCAGCCCGTCCCGAAGCGCGGGCAGCGCCACCGGCGCCGTCCGCGCCGTGGCCCACGGACCCCGGTGCCAGGCCGCCGCGCCCGCGAGCACCAGCGCGCACAACGCGTACCCCGGCACGATCCACGCCTCCGGCACCCCGGCCCGCAGCAGCCCGCCCACCGCGGCGATCCCCGCCAGACCCGCCACCAAGGCCGAGGCGAGCGCCGAGGGCGTGTGGCGCACCGCGAGGAACAGCAGCACGGCGGCACAGGCCAGCAGCAGCGGCAGCGCCTTCACCGGCGAGGTGAGCGAGAGACCCAGGCCCGCGAGCAGCGCCCAGCCGCCCAGTGCCGCCGCACCCACCCCGGCGGTCACCCGCACCGGCAGCGCCTTCGCCCACAGCATCGCCACCACGTCCAGCGCGGCCGTGCCGAGCGCCGCCCACGCGAACGGGATCATCCCGCCGCCGGCCGCGAGCACCCCGAGCGGCAGCGGCAGTTGGGCGGCCACCACGCCCGCCGGGACCGGGATCCGCAGCTTCGGGAGGGCCGAGCCGTACGCCGCCCAGCCGCCGGCCAGGACCGTCGCCGCCACCGCCGTGTAACCGAGCCCGTCGGCCTCCGGCAGCGCCACCCGGTGCAGCGCGTACGCGTCGAGCACCGTCAGGACCAGACCGAGGGCCCCCACCGACTCGGCCGTCGACACCAGGCCGCGGCGCAGCAGCACCACCGGCGCGAACAGCGCGCCCGAGGTCACCACCGCGAGCACCGCCGCCCGCCCGCCGATGCCCATCGTGCCCCAGCTCACCAGCGTGAACACCAGCGCGGCCACTGTGAGCAGCACACCGCCGAGAGTGAGCAGCACGTTCTGGGTGCTGCGCGGGGTCGCCTCGGGAAGGCGCGGCGCGGCCGCTCCGGGCGCCGGCCACGGCCGCGGCCCGGCCGCCGGCGCCGAGAGCGGCGCGGATGCGGCAGCGGCGGCCCGCTGCGCGTCGAGAGCCCGCACCAGCCAGTCCCGGCGCAGCAGCAACTGCGCCCGGTGGGCGTCGAGTCGGGCCAGTTCGCGGTCGACGAGCACGAGCTCTTCCGCGGGAGGCAGGGAGGTGTTCATAGCCGGAGTGTGGCGCCGGACACAGCGGAAGGGGATGCGCACGGATACTCAGATCCGGGACTGAGTAGCCCACACTGGGCCCATGGACTGGTGCCGCTACCGCTTCCGCAGCGTCTGGCGCCTCGCCGCCGCGCCCGACGCCGTCTACGCCGTCCTGGAACGCGCCGAGGAGTACCCGCGCTGGTGGCCGCAGGTCCGCGAGGTCGTCCCGCTCGACGAGCGCACCGGCACCGCCCGCTTCCGCTCCCTGCTGCCGTACGACCTCGTCGTCACCGCCGAGGCCCGGCGCCAGGACCCGGCCGCCCGGGTCCTGGAGATCGGCATGAGCGGCGACCTGGACGGCTGGGCCCGCTGGACCCTCACCGCCGAGGGCACCGGCACCCGCGCCGTGTACGAGCAGGAGGTCGAGGTCCGCAGCCCCCTGATGCGCGCCCTCGCCGTGCCCGGCCGGCCCTTCTTCCGGGCCAACCACGCCCTGATGATGCGCGGTGGCCGCCGCGGCCTCGCCGCCCACCTGCGTACCTAGGGCGCGCCCGGTATGTGTCCCGCCCGAGCCGGTTTGAACGAAGCCCCGTCGGGACTGTATGGTTTCACCCGTTGCCCGGGCGATTAGCTCAGCGGGAGAGCACTTCGTTCACACCGAAGGGGTCACTGGTTCGATCCCAGTATCGCCCACCGGGAGAGGCCGGTCCGTCAGAAGACGGACCGGCCTCAGCTGTTTCCGGGAGCGTACGGCTCACGCCGCCGTCGACAGCTCCGGACGCAGCGGCCACGCCGGGTCCACCGTCTCCGGCGTGCCCTGCCGGGCGAACCAGGCCTGGAGGCCGCGCGCCTGCGCCGCGTGCCACACCGCCTGCAGGGTGTGCAGCTCCGCCGGCGTCAGCCGCTCCAGACGAGAGGCGAACCGCCGCCCCACCGCCCGTACGACCTCCAGGGCCGCCTTCGCGTCGGCCGCGGCGTCGTGCGCGCCGTCCAGGACCACCCCGTACTGCTCGCACAGATCGGTCAGCGTCCGCCGGCCCTTGCGATAGCGGTCCAGATGCTTGTCCAGGACCCGCGGGTCGAGGACGCACAGCGGCACATGCTCCGTGTAGCGGGCCAGCGACGACGCCCGGTGCCGGCGCAGCTCGCGGTCCAGGATCGTCAGGTCGAACGGCGCGTTCATCACCACCAACGGGCGTCCCGCCGCGCTCTGTTCGGATATCGCCCGGGCCAGCTCCTCCACCACCGGCGACGGCCAGCGCCCGTTGCGCTGCAGATGATCGTCCGTCAGACCGTGGACGGCGGTGGCCTCGGGCGGCACCGGCACACCCGGGTTCACCAGCCAGCGCAGCACCCGCGGCCGCATCCCCGCCGCGTCCTGGACGACGAGGGCGGCGGACACGATCCGGTCCTCCTCGACGTCGACTCCCGTGGTCTCCGTGTCGAAAGCGGCCAGGGGCCCCTCGTACCAGTTCGTCGTCATCCCCGAACTCCTCGCACATGCGCGGCAGATGGCCATCCCCCTGCCCGAATCGTTGATACCCGTGCTGTTTGCGCCGTACGCGGACCGGTCACAACACAGGTGAGGGGGAAGGAAACTGACATGGCGCTCGCCCAGCCCGCCTCGGACGGGCTGCCGCCCCAGCGGGCAGCACCGCTGCGCGGCTCACTCGCCACCACCGCCTGCATGGAGACCCTCCAGGTCGGATACCTCCACGCGGTCGCGGCGGCGGCGGGCTGCTCGCTGTCGCAGCCGTTCCCGGACAACGGCATCGACTGGCACGTGAGCCACAGCGCTCCCGGCCACACCGTCGACGACGAGGTGACCATCAAGGTGCAGCTCAAATGCACCTACCAGATACCGCCGCGCGTCCCCGGGGACGAGGCCGGGACCTTCGCCTTCACGCTCGACAACGAGCACCTGGTGAAACTCGCCCGCACCCCCGTCGCGGTCCACAAGATCCTGGTCGTGATGCTCGTGCCCCGCGACCAGGGGGACTGGCTGCGGGCCGGGCACGACCGGCTCGACCTGCGGCACTGCTGCTACTGGACCAACCTGGCCGGGCACCCGGTCACGGGACGGCGCAGGACCACCGTGCGCATCCCGACGACGCGGATCTTCGACGACACGGCGCTCTGCGCGATCATGGCCCGGGTCGGCGTGGGAGGGAGACCCTGATGCACCGGCCGATCGACGAACCGGAGAACGGCGCCGGCCACGGCCCCGGACCGCACCTCCCACCGGGCCGCACCGTGCCCCCGCCCTTCCGGCCCCAGCCCCACCCCGCGCCGGGCGAACTCCCCGGCCACTGGAGCGGCGTGCCCGCCGCACCCGTCGGCCCCTGGGCCGACGCGGGCGGGTCACCCGACCCCGGCCGGGTCGACCCGCGGGTGCTCGGCGCCCTCCTCGCCCGGCACGGCTGGCGTCGCCGCGGCGGCGCGGCCGGCCGCTACAGCCGCTGGTCCCCGCCAGGACCCGGCACCGTCGGCCGCGGCACCAGCCTGCTCGTGCCCGAGAGCCGCGCCTTCCCCGACTCCGACGACCTCATCGGCGAGGCGCTCACCGCCCTCGCCCACAGTGCCGACCCCTCCGCCCGCGAGGTCCTCACCGGCCTCGCCGTCCCCAGCGACGAGATCCGCTGGTGGCGCGACGTGCCGCCCGGACCCGCCGGGGCCGTGCCCTGGCCCGTGCAGGAACAGCTCCGCAGCGCCGCCCGCGGCCTGCTCCTCGCCGGCGCCCTCGCCGTCCGCGACCGGGCCGGCTACCACGGCGCCCGCCACAAGCGGCAGGCCCAGGCCTCCCTCGAATCCGTCGTCGTCGGCGCCGCACCCGGCGGCCGCGGCCTCACCGCCTTCCTGCCCGTCGACCCCGGCCGCGCCGTCACCGTCCGGCTCTACCACGCGCTGTACGCCGCCCGGGAGGCCGTCGACTACCAGCGGGCCACCGGCGGCATGGAGGCCTTCGACACCGCCGTCCAGGCCGGGGTCAGCCGCGAGCTCACCGAAGCCCTGGTCGCGCTGGTCCGCGGCACCGAGGGTGCCGGGATCACCCTGGAGTGGTCCCCGGCCGCCGGCACCCCCAGCGGCTGCGCCGCGCGCCCCGAGCCCGTCGAGTTCTCGCCCGGCGACCTGCCCGCCCTGCGCGAGGCCGGCGCCCGCTATCTGAACGACGAGCCCTCCGTACCCGTACGCATCACCGGCACCGTCGTCCGCATGCGCCGCTCCGGGCCGCGCGGCGAGGGCACCGTACGGCTCCGTGTCCTCGCCGGCGCCGAGGTCGGGCATGTCCGCGCCACCCTCGACGAGGAGGCCTACCGCACCGCGGGCCACGCCCACCTGGTCGGGCTGCCCATCCGGGTCGTCGGGCGCCTGGAGAGCCGCGGCGGCTTCCGCCGGCTGACCGATGCCACCGGGGTCGTACCCGTCCAGGTCGACGAGGCGGAGCGGGACCGCCTGATGAAGTCGCTGCACGACAGCGGCGAGGACGGAAGCTTCTTCGGCGAGGGGTGCGGCCCGGAGGAGGAATAGGGCACGGGGAGGAACAGGGCACGAGAAACGGGCGCGACCCCGGCAGGCCCGAGCCCGTAGGATCGGTGCAGCGCGGCACCTCGTCTCTGCCGTGCACCGTTGGCGCCGGCACCTCGTGTCTGCCCGCGCCCCTATGTATGGAGTACCCGTGTCTGAAGTCCGTGTGACCGTCCAGTCCGCCTCCGGGCCAGAGGAGAGGACGGTGAGCGCGGGCACCACGGCCGGCGCGCTGTTCGCCGACGACCGCACCGTCATCGCCGCCCGTGTCGCGGGCGAGCTGAAGGACCTGTCGTACGAGCTCGCCGAGGGCGATGTCGTCGAGGGCGTCGAGATCTCGTCCGAGGACGGCCTGAACATCCTGCGCCACTCCACCGCGCACGTGATGGCGCAGGCCGTGCAGGAGGTCTTCCCGGAGGCCAAGCTGGGCATCGGCCCGCCGGTCCGGGACGGCTTCTACTACGACTTCGATGTCGAGAAGCCGTTCACGCCCGAGGATCTCAAGACCATCGAGAAGAAGATGCAGGAGATCCAGAAGCGCGGCCAGCGCTTCTCGCGCCGTGTCGTCACCGACGACGCCGCCCGCGAGGAGCTCGCCGACGAGCCGTACAAGCTGGAGCTCATCGGCATCAAGGGCTCCGCGTCGACCGACGACGGCGCGAACGTCGAGGTGGGCGGCGGCGAGCTGACCATCTACGACAACCTGGACGCCAAGACCGGCGAGCTGTGCTGGAAGGACCTCTGCCGCGGTCCCCACCTGCCGACCACCCGCAACATCCCGGCGTTCAAGCTGATGCGCAACGCGGCCGCCTACTGGCGTGGCAGCGAGAAGAACCCGATGCTGCAGCGCATCTACGGCACCGCGTGGCCGTCGAAGGAGGAGCTGAAGGCCCACCTCGACTTCCTCGCCGAGGCCGAGAAGCGCGACCACCGCAAGCTCGGCAACGAGCTCGACCTGTTCTCCATCCCGGACGAGATCGGCTCCGGCCTCGCCGTCTTCCACCCCAAGGGCGGCATCATCCGCCGGACCATGGAGGACTACTCCAGGAAGAGGCACGAGGAGGAGGGCTACGAGTTCGTCTACTCGCCGCACGCCACCAAGGGCAAGCTCTTCGAGAAGTCCGGCCACCTCGACTGGTACGCCGAGGGCATGTACCCGCCCATGCAGCTCGACGAGGGCGTGGACTACTACCTCAAGCCCATGAACTGCCCGATGCACAACCTGATCTTCGACGCGCGCGGGCGCAGCTACCGTGAGCTGCCCCTGAGGCTGTTTGAGTTCGGCACTGTGTACCGGTACGAGAAGTCCGGCGTCGTGCACGGTCTGACCCGCGCCCGGGGCTTCACGCAGGACGACGCGCACATCTACTGCACCCGCGAGCAGATGTCGGAGGAGCTCGACAAGACGCTCACCTTCGTCCTCAACCTGCTGCGCGACTACGGTCTGACCGACTTCTACCTGGAGCTGTCGACCAAGGACGAGACCAAGTTCGTCGGCTCTGACGAGGCCTGGGAGGAGGCCACCGAGACCCTGCGGCAGGTGGCCGAGAAGCAGGGCCTCCCGCTGACCCCCGACCCGGGTGGCGCGGCCTTCTACGGCCCGAAGATCTCCGTCCAGGCGAAGGACGCCATCGGCCGTACCTGGCAGATGAGCACCATCCAGTTGGACTTCAACCTGCCGGAGCGCTTCGACCTGGAGTACACGGCGGCGGACGGCTCGCGCCAGCGCCCGGTCATGATCCACCGCGCGCTGTTCGGTTCGATCGAGCGCTTCTTCGCAGTGCTCCTGGAGCACTACGCGGGCGCCATGCCGCCGTGGCTGGCCCCGGTGCAGGCGGTCGGCATCCCGATCGGCGACGCGCACGTCGAGTACCTGCAGGAGTTCGCCGCCGAGGCGAAGAAGAAGGGCCTGCGGGTCGAGGTGGACGCCTCGTCCGACCGTATGCAGAAGAAGATCCGGAACCAGCAGCGCCAGAAGGTGCCGTTCATGATCATCGTCGGTGACGACGACATGAACGCGGGCACGGTCTCCTTCCGCTACCGCGACGGTTCGCAGGAGAACGGGATCCCCCGTGACCAGGCGCTGGCCAAGCTCGTTGACGTGGTGGAGAAGCGCGTCCAGGTGTGAGTGGTCCCCGCGTGAGCGGGGGTGATCCGATTCGGACGCACCAGAAGCTCAAGGTGCCATGCTCCCCGCCTTCGCGGGGCTAGGAGGCCCCCGGGGATCCCCCCGGGGGCCTCTTCTCGTCCTCCCGCGTGAACACCTGGATCAGCCAGGACGAGAACGAGCCGGTGACGGCGCCGAGCAGCGCGAGCCCGCAGGTCATCAGGCCCACGGCGATCACGCGGCCCAACGGCGTCACCGGGGTGACATCGCCGTAGCCCACCGTCGTCAGGGTTTCGCAGGTCCACCACAGCGAGTCGCCGAAGGTACGGATCGTCGCGCCCGGGGCGCCGTACTCGGCCTGGTAGACGGCGAGCGCGCCGGCGAAGCCGATCAGGGCCACCGAGAGGCCCGAGTACGCCATGACCCGGGCGTAGAGCGTGAGGCGCGGCTGGTGATGGCGGCGCTGCATCCGTTCGTAGACGCGCACCACGCGCAGCGGGCGCAGCAGCGGCAGCAGCAGGACGACGGTGTCGAGGAAGTGCCGGCGTACGAAGCGCCACGGGGCGAGGCCGCTGAAGCGGAGGCGGACCGCGTAGTCGACGACGAAGACCGCCCAGGAGCCGAAGGTCAGCGCCAGACAGAAGTCCCGCCAGATCTCGGGCAGGTCGTGGGCGAGCACGCGGACCGCGTACGCGGCGAGAAAGAGGAAGGAGGCCACGGCCAGCGGGGTCTCCATGCGCCGGTCCCAGCGCTCCTCCCGGGAAGGTGTCGGCGTCGGCGGCCTGTCGCTCATCGGATCAGGATGGCCCCTGCACCGATCTTCTGCCCCGGCGACACGTTCCGAACGGGCGAAGCAATATGCTGCACAGCATGACGACTGAGCCGGAACAGCAGATCGGAGTGGGGGCGCCGGACGCGTTCCAGCGCCTGTGGACCCCGCACCGGATGGCGTACATCCAGGGCGAGAACAAGCCGACCGGGCCCGGCGCCGAGGACGGCTGTCCCTTCTGCACGATCCCGGCGAAGTCGGACGAGGACGGCCTGGTGATCGCGCGCGGTACGAGCGTGTACGCGGTGCTCAACCTGTACCCGTACAACGGCGGGCACCTGATGGTGGTCCCGTACCGCCATGTCGCCGACTACACGGACCTGGATGTGGCCGAGACGGCCGAGCTGGGTGAGTTCACCAAGCGGGCCATGGTGGCGCTGCGGGCGGCCTCGGGCGCGCACGGCTTCAACATCGGCATGAACCAGGGCACGGTCGCGGGTGCGGGCATCGCCGCGCATCTGCACCAGCACGTGGTGCCGCGCTGGGGCGGTGACACCAACTTCATGCCGGTGGTGGGGCACACCAAGGTGCTGCCGCAGCTGCTCGCGGACACCCGGAAGATGCTGGCGGACGCCTGGCCGGCCGGTCTCTGAGCCGTACAGGCCGTACGGGCCGTACAGCGGCCTGATCCGTACGACAGTGGGGAGCCCCGGCACCGGGGCTCCCCACCGTGTCTTGCGCCTGTCGTACGGCGCTACGCGTCGTAGACGTCGGCCTTCTTCGGGCCGGGGTCCTGGATGCCGCCGCTGAGGACGAGCGAGCGGGCGGCGAAGCGCTCGGTGTCCACGTTGTGCTCGTCGAGGACCCGGAGGGTGGCCGCGTGCACCGCGCGCAGCACCGGGGTGGCCGTGCGGATGGCGTCGTCGGCCATGAAGCGGTGCCGCCAGGGCTGGCCGGCCCAGGCGTGCCGCAGGCCGAAGGGCTCGGGCAGGACGAGCTTGCCGCCGAGGAAGTCGAGGATCGGCGGGAACCAGGTCAGGGGCGCGCGTACGGCCTGGCGGACGACGTCGTCGGTGTCGGTGAGCGGGAGTGTGATCTCGCGGGTCTCCCAGAACCTGACGGTCTTGGAGACCTCCTTGGTCTTGGCCTTCGGCTTGGTGGTGAAGAGCGAGTGGACCGGGCCGAGGGCGTGGCCGGTGACCTCGACGCGCAGGGTGTGGTGGAGCGAGGTGACCGTCACCATCATGGTGAGGACCAGCTGCCCGTCCCAGAGCGTGAACTGGACGCCCAGGTAGTGGCGGTTTCCACTGCCGAACTGCTGGTCGTTGCAGATGCGCTGTATCTCGTGGGGCTTCACCTGGTAGTGCACGATGTTCTCGCCGTCGGGGCGGGAGACCTCGTCGGCGCCCTCGCCGACGGGGGACACGATCCAGTGCTTGACGGTCGGCTTGGGGAAGCCGGTCTTGAGCGAGCCGCGCTCCAGGAGCGTGAGCTCGGTGTGGATCTGGCGGACCACGTCCCAGGCGCGGAAGTCGTGGATCTCCTTGCCCTCGCGCGGGACGAGTTCCTCGGCCATGGTCCAGCTGCCCCAGCGGGTGCCCATGCCCAGTATCCCCTTGGGGCCGGCGTAGAAGACGATGTTGGACTGCTGCTCGGCGCCGAGCTTCTCCAGGTTGAGGCGGAGCTCCTCGGCGGTCTTCTCGGTCGGGTCGGTGGGGACCGCCTCGGGGATCTTCGCGCCGATGCCGCCGCCGCTGAGCAGCGCGGTCCAGCGGTCGCGGAGGTCCTTGGCGGTGTTCTCGCAGATGCGGCGGGCGAGGTACCAGCCGACGACGGGCGCCACGATCATCGCGCGCAGGTAGTTGGGGAGCACCCCGTCGAAGGGCAGCTTGATCAGGACGAGCAGGGCGAAGAGGCCGGCGGCGGCGAGGACGGCGGAGCCGATGGCGCTGGTGCGCTTGTTGTCGGAGCCGGCGGCGGTGCGGCGCAGCCAGATCACGCCGAGCCAGAGCAGCAGCCCGGGCAGGAACAGGACGCCGAAGACGAAGGTGACCAGGGTCAGCTTGACGTCGCGCTGCTTGCGGATGCCGTTGGCGGCCAGGCAGTGCTCGACGACGGGCTGGGGGTCGGCGCCGAAGGACTGGATCAGGGCCTTGCGGGCGCCGCCGAGCATCCGGACCTGGACGGCGCGGGAGAAGGCCTCGCCGAGGTCGGGCCGGAAGAGCTTGTGGGCCTTGCCCTCCTTGACCGTCGACTTGTGGAGGTCGTTGTTCGCGTCGAGGATCGCCTCGACCGGGCTGTCGCGGTACGCGGCGGAGGCGAGGGCATGGGTCGCCGCCGTCTGTGCGTCCGAGCCCTGCAGGGGGATCTGCGCCCCGGGTCCGAAACTGCCGATCGTCACTGCCGCCCCCATCGCCACTGTTCCTGTGCGGGCTGTTCCCAACTGCCGCGCCCCGCACACCTTCTGAGCTGGGCACCACAGCGTAACCGGGTGGCGACGGATGCGTCACGGGAGCGGGCGGAGGCGGCCGAATGCACGAGGGGGGCGGCCGGAAGCGGCCGAATGCCGCCCGCCGGAGGGGAGTTGGACGGGCGGCACCGGCTGTCAGGGGGTCAGGAGACGGGGGCCGGCACCCGTTTGTGGTTCCGGGGGCCGGCCCGCCGGGGTCAGGATCCGGCCTGTTCGCGGATCTTCTCGGCCAGCTGCGGGGGCATCGCCTCGTGGCGGGCGTAGGAGCGGTCGAAGGTGCCGGTGCCGTGCGAGACGGAGCGCAGGTCCACCGCGTACCGCCCGATCTCGATCTCGGGGACCTCGGCGCGCACCAGGGTCCGGCCGGGTCCGGCCTGTTCGGTGCCGACCACCCGGCCGCGCCGTCCGGACAGGTCGCTCATCACCGCGCCCACGTAGTCGTCGGGGACCAGGACGGTGACCTCGGCGACCGGCTCCAGGAGGTGGATCGGGACCTCGGCCGCGGCCTCCCTCAGGGCCAGGGCGCCGGCGGTCTGGAAGGCGGCGTCGGAGGAGTCCACGGAGTGCGCCTTGCCGTCCCGCAGGGTGACCCGGATGTCGACCAGCGGATAGCCGGCGGCGACCCCGCGCGCGGCCTGGGCCCGGACGCCCTTCTCCACGGACGGGATGAACTGGCGGGGCACCGAGCCGCCGACCACCTTGTCGACGAACTCGATCCCGCTGCCCGGCGGCAGCGGCTCGACGTCGATCTCGCAGATGGCGTACTGGCCGTGCCCGCCGGACTGCTTGACGTGCCGGCCGCGCCCGGCGGAGCCCGCGCCGAAGGTCTCGCGCAGGGACACCTTGTGCGGCACGGTGTCGACCTGGACGCCGTACCGGCCGCGCAGCCGCTCCAGGGCCACGTCCGCGTGCGCCTCGCCCAGGCACCACAGGACGACCTGGTGGGTGTCCTGGTTCTGTTCGAGCCGCATCGTCGGGTCCTCGGCGACCAGTCGCGCCAGGCCCTGGGACAGCCGGTCCTCGTCGGCCTTGCTGTGCGCCTCGATCGCCAGCGGCAGCAGCGGCTCCGGCATGCTCCACGGTTCCATCAGGAGCGGGGCGTCCTTGGCGGACAGGGTGTCGCCGGTCTCGGCGCGCGCGAGCTTGGCGACGCAGGCGAGGTCGCCGGCGACGCAGTGGGCGAGGGTGTGCTGCTGCTTGCCGAAGGGGGCGGTCAGCGCCCCGATCCGCTCCTCGACGTCGTGGTCCTCGTGGCCCCGGTCGGCCAGGCCGTGCCCGGAGACGTGCACCGTCTCGTCGGGCCGCAGGGTGCCGGAGAAGACCCGGACCAGCGAGATCCGGCCGACGTACGGGTCGGAGGAGGTCTTCACGACCTCGGCGACCAGCGGCCCGTCCGGGTCGCACGCCACCGCGGGCCGGGTGCCGCCCTCCGGGGTGGTCACGGCGGGGGCCTCCCGCTCCAGCGGGCTGGGGAATCCGCCGGTGATCAGCTCTAGGAGCTCGACGGTGCCCAGGCCCTGCTTCCCGCCGTCCGCCGCCGGGGCCGCGGCGAGCACCGGGTGGAAGGAGCCGCGGGCGACGGCCTTCTCCAGGTCGTCGATCAGGGTCTTGAGGTCCACGTCCTCGCCGGCGAGATAGCGGTCCATCAGGGTCTCGTCCTCGCTCTCGGCGATGATCCCCTCGATCAGCCGGCCCCGGGCCTCCGCGATCAGCGGCCGCTGCGCCTCGTCGGGCGGGTCCTCCCGCCGTACCCCCGTGGAGTAGTCGAAGATCCGCTGTGTGAGCAGTCCCACCAGGCCGGTGGCCGGGGCGTGCCCGTCGGCGCTCTCGGCGCCGCGTACCGGCAGGTAGAGGGGGAGGACGGCGTCGGGGTCGTCGCCGCCGAAGAGCGTGCCGAGCAGGTCGGTGAGCCGGGTGAAGTCGGTGCGTGCCGTGTCGAGGTGGGTGACGACGATCGCCCGGGGCATGCCGACCGCGGCGCACTCCTCCCACACGGCGCGGGTCGAACCGACGACCGCGTCGGCCTCCTGCGCCGCCGAGACGACGAAGAGGGCCGCGTCCGCCGCGCGCAGACCGGCCCTCAGTTCCCCGACGAAGTCGGCGTATCCGGGTGTGTCCAGGATGTTGATCTTGTAGTCGCCCCATTCGACGGGGACGAGCGAGAGCTGTACGGAACGCTGCTGGCGGTGCTCGATCTCGTCGTAGTCGGAGACCGTCGCGCCGTCCTCGACCCGGCCGGCCCGGTTGACCGCGCCCGCGGTCTGGGCCAGTGCCTCGACGAGGGTCGTCTTTCCCGATCCGCTGTGGCCGACCAGCACCACGTTCCGCACCTTCGAGGGCCGGTCGGCCGTTGGAGCCCTGCCGGCGGCTCCGGAGCGGGGGTTCGCCTTGTCGCCCATGATGTGTTCCTCCCGACTGCTCGTACCTGCTCGTACGGTGTGGGGACGCGGGCACGGGGGAGGGGCGGCACCTGGCCGGCGGCGCACGGCCGCCCGTCGCGTGCGGCTCGCCTCCGGCGACGCCCGCGGTTGTCCTTCGAGCTTTGCACCGACGTCACGGTGCGTCCATACGTCGTACGCGCGGCGGTCGCCGGCCGGTGCGCGCGCCGCCGCCCGCGCCGCCGCCCTGGCCGTCCCCAGGGTGCCGCCGCTCCCGCCGGGGCCCGCGTGGCTACGATGGGCGAGCCGGTGGCCGTAGGGGCCGCGCGGCCCACGAACATCGGGAAGGCCACAAGGCCATGCTGAACAAGTACGCGCGTGCGTTCTTCACGCGTGTCCTCACGCCGTTCGCCGCGTTTCTGCTCCGCCGGGGGGTCAGCCCCGACGCCGTCACGCTCGTCGGCACGGCCGGGGTCGTCGCCGGCGCGCTGGTCTTCTTCCCCCGCGGAGAGTTCTTCTGGGGGACGATCGTCATCACGCTGTTCGTGTTCTCGGACCTCGTCGACGGCAACATGGCCCGGCAGGCCGGGATCTCCAGCCGCTGGGGCGCCTTCCTCGACTCGACCCTCGACCGGGTCGCCGACGGGGCGATCTTCGGCGGCTTCGCGCTCTGGTACGCGGGCAACGGCGACGACAACGTGCTGTGCGCGGTCGCGATCTTCTGCCTCGCCAGCGGCCAGGTCGTGTCGTACACGAAGGCGCGCGGCGAGTCGATCGGTCTGCCGGTGGCCGTCAACGGTCTCGTCGAACGCGCCGAACGCCTGGTGATCTCGCTGGTCGCCGCCGGCCTCGCCGGACTCCACGCCTTCGGCGTGCCCGGCATCCAGGTGCTGCTGCCGATCGCGCTGTGGATCGTGGCGGTCGGCTCGGCCGTGACGCTCGGACAGCGGGTCGTGACCGTACGCAGGGAGTCGGCGGAGGCGGACGCCGCCGCCCGGGGGAGCGAGGCGACGTCATGAGCGACCCGAAGGGCGGGAACGGCCCGGAGAACGGGAACGGTCCGAAGGGCGGGAGCGGCCCGGAGACCGGGAACGGCCCGAAGGACGCGAGCGGTCTGAAGGACCGGGTGACCGACGGTCTGTACGGGCTCGGCTGGGCCACTGTGAAGAAGCTGCCGGAGCCGGTGGCGAAGGGCCTCGGCCGGCGGATCGCCGACACCGTGTGGAAGCGGCGCGGCGCGAGCGTGCTGCGCCTGGAGTCCAACCTGGCCCGGGTCGTGCCCGACCCGACGCCCGCGCGCCTCGCCGCGCTCTCGAAGGCCGGCATGCGCTCGTACATGCGCTACTGGATGGAGTCCTTCCGGCTCCCGGCGTGGAGCAGGGAGCGGGCGGCGGGCAGCTTCGACCCCAAGGACGTGCACCATCTGACGGACGGGCTCGCCTCCGGCCGGGGCGTCATCCTCGCCCTGCCGCACATGGCGAACTGGGACCTGGCGGGGGTGTGGGTGACCCGCGGGCTCGGCGTGCCCTTCGCCACCGTCGCCGAGCGGCTCAAGCCGGAGTCGCTGTTCGACCGCTTCGTCGCCTACCGCGAGTCCCTCGGCATGGAGGTGCTGCCGCACACCGGCGGCTCCGCCTTCGGCACCCTCGCGCGGCGGCTGCGGGCCGGTGGCCTGGTCTGCCTGGTCGCCGACCGCGACCTGTCCGCCTCCGGCGTCGAGGTGGACTTCTTCGGCGAGCGGACGCGGATGCCCGCCGGGCCCGCGATACTCGCCCAGCAGACGGGGGCGCTGTTGCTGCCGGTGACGCTCTGGTACGACGACACCGACGTCATGAAGGGGCAGGTGCACGCCCCGGTCGAGGTACCCGCGTCAGGTACCAGGGCCGAGAAGACGTCCTCCATGACACAGGCCCTCGCCGACGTCTTCGCCGGGGGCATCGCCGAGCACCCGGAGGACTGGCACATGCTGCAGCGGCTGTGGCTCGCGGACCTGGAGAAGCGCCAGGAGAAGCGACAGGAGAAGGGGCAGGAGGACCGGACGGCGTGAAGATCGGGATCGTCTGCCCGTACTCCTGGGACGTGCCGGGCGGCGTCCAGTTCCACATCCGCGACCTCGCGGAGCACCTGATCCGGCTCGGCCACGAGGTCTCCGTCCTCGCGCCCGCCGACGACGAGACCCCGCTGCCGCCGTACGTGGTGTCGGCGGGCCGCGCGGTGCCCGTCCCGTACAACGGCTCGGTCGCCCGGCTCAACTTCGGCTTCCTGTCGGCGGCCCGGGTGCGGCGCTGGCTGCACGAGGGCACCTTCGACGTGGTCCACATCCACGAGCCGGCCTCGCCCTCGCTCGGGCTGCTCACCTGCTGGGCGGCGACGGGGCCGCTGGTGGCCACCTTCCACACCTCCAACCCGCGCTCGCGGGCGATGATCGCCGCGTACCCGATCCTCCAGCCGGCCCTGGAGAAGATCAGCGCGCGGATCGCGGTGAGCGAGTACGCGCGCCGCACCCTGGTCGAGCACCTGGGCGGCGACGCGGTCGTCATCCCCAACGGGGTCGACGTGGACTTCTTCGCGCGGGCCGAGCCCAAGAAGGAGTGGAGCGGGGGAACGCTCGGCTTCATCGGGCGGATCGACGAGCCGAGGAAGGGCCTGCCGGTCCTGATGAGGGCCCTGCCGAAGATCCTCGCCGAGCGGCCCGAGACGAGGCTGCTGGTGGCCGGCCGCGGCGACGAGGAGGAGGCCGTCGCCTCCCTGCCCAAGGAGATGCGCTCCCGGGTCGAGTTCCTGGGCATGGTCAGCGACGAGGACAAGGCGCGGCTGCTGCGCAGCGTCGACGTGTACGTGGCCCCCAACACGGGCGGCGAGAGCTTCGGCATCATCCTCGTCGAGGCGCTGTCGGCGGGTGCGCCGGTGCTCGCCGCCGACCTCGACGCCTTCGCCCAGGTCCTCGACCAGGGAGCGGCGGGCGAACTCTTCGCCAACGAGGACGCGGACGACCTGGCGGCCCGCGCGATCAGCCTCCTGGGCGACGCGCCGCGCCGCGAGGAGCTGCGCGAGCGCGGCTCGGCCCATGTCCGCCGCTTCGACTGGTCGACGGTCGGCGCGGACATCCTGGCGGTTTACGAGACGGTGACGGACGGCGCGGCCTCGGTGGCGACGGACGAGCGCACGAGCGGCGGCCTGCGGGCCCGGCTGGGGCTGTAGCGGGTCGCACACGGGCGGCGCCCGGCGGCCCGCGCCGCCCCGGTAGCCTGTGCGCCCGTGACCCAAACCCTGATCTGGACCGTCGCCGTGCTGATCCTCATCGGCGTCTACCTCAGCTGGACGGCCGGGCGGCTCGACCGGCTGCACACCCGAATCGACGCGGCCCGCGCCGCGCTGGACGCGCAGTTGCTGCGCCGGGCCTCGGTCACACAGGAGCTCGCCACCTCGGGGGTGCTCGATCCGGCCGCGTCGATCGTGCTGTACGAGGCGGCGCACGCCGCACGGCAGGCCGAGGAGGAGCAGCGGGAGGTCGCCGAGAGCGAGCTCAGCCAGGCGCTGCGCGCCGTGTTCGGGGAGCCCGAGCAGGTCGAGGTGGTCCGGGCCGCGCCGGGCGGACAGGAGGCCGCGGAGGAGCTCGCCGCGGCCGTGCGCCGGGTGCCGATGGCGCGCCGGTTCCACAACGACGCCGTACGGGCCGCCCGCGCCCTGCGCCGCCACCGCAAGGTGCGCTGGTTTCGGCTCGCGGGCCACGCCCCGTCCCCCCTGGCCTTCGAAATGGATGACGAACCGCCTGCCGCGCTTGCGGATCGTCCGGCCTGAGCCGCACCCACCTTCGTAACCTGTGAAAACGATCCACCGCCTCCGCATTGGCCCTTGATGTGGACCGCACCCGGCCTGTTTCCTCTCTCATGTCGTCAACCCCGTTGTCACATGTGAGGTACCTCGTGTCCAGCACGCCTTCCACCACCCCGCAGTCCCCCGAGACCGGCACCGCCCGCGTCAAGCGCGGCATGGCCGAGCAGCTCAAGGGCGGCGTGATCATGGACGTGGTCAACGCCGAGCAGGCGAAGATCGCCGAGGACGCCGGCGCCGTGGCCGTCATGGCCCTGGAGCGGGTCCCCGCGGACATCCGCAAGGACGGCGGCGTGGCCCGCATGTCCGACCCGAACATGATCGAGGAGATCATCGGCGCGGTCTCCATCCCGGTCATGGCCAAGTCCCGCATCGGCCACTTCGTCGAGGCCCAGGTCCTCCAGTCCCTCGGCGTCGACTACATCGACGAGTCCGAGGTCCTCACCCCGGCCGACGAGGTCAACCACTCCGACAAGTGGGCCTTCACCACCCCCTTCGTCTGTGGCGCCACCAACCTGGGCGAGGCCCTGCGCCGCATCGCCGAGGGCGCGGCCATGATCCGTTCCAAGGGCGAGGCCGGCACCGGCAACGTCGTCGAGGCCGTCCGCCACCTGCGCCAGATCAAGAACGAGATCGCCAAGCTGCGCGGCTTCGACAACAACGAGCTGTACGCCGCCGCCAAGGAGCTGCGCGCCCCGTACGAGCTCGTCAAGGAGGTCGCCGAGCTCGGCAAGCTGCCCGTCGTGCTGTTCTCCGCCGGTGGTGTGGCCACCCCGGCCGACGCCGCGCTGATGCGCCAGCTCGGCGCCGAGGGCGTCTTCGTCGGCTCCGGCATCTTCAAGTCGGGCGACCCGGCCAAGCGCGCCGCCGCCATCGTGAAGGCCACCACCTTCTACGACGACCCGAAGATCATCGCGGACGCCTCCCGCAACCTGGGCGAGGCCATGGTCGGCATCAACTGCGACACCCTCCCCGAGGCCGAGCGCTACGCGAACCGGGGCTGGTAAGCACCCATGAGCACCCCCGTCATCGGAGTCCTGGCCCTCCAGGGCGACGTACGGGAGCACCTGATCGCCCTGGCCGCGGCGGACGCCGTGGCCAGGCCGGTCCGGCGCCCCGAGGAACTCGCCGAGGTCGACGGTCTCGTCATACCCGGCGGTGAGTCCACCACCATCTCCAAGCTGGCCGTGCTCTTCGGCCTCATGGAGCCGCTGCGCGAGCGGATCGCGGGCGGCATGCCCGTCTACGGCACCTGCGCGGGCCTGATCATGCTCGCCGACAAGATCCTCGACCCGCGTTCGGGCCAGGAGACCTTCGGCGGCATCGACATGATCGTGCGCCGCAACGCCTTCGGGCGCCAGAACGAGTCCTTCGAGGCGGGCGTCACCGTCACCGGCATCGACACCCCGGTCGAGGGCGTCTTCATCCGCGCCCCGTGGGTGGAGTCCGTCGGCGCCGAGGTCGAGGTGCTCGCCGAGCACGAGGGCCACATCGTCGCCGTGCGCCAGGGCCGGGCCGTCGCCACCTCGTTCCACCCCGAACTGACCGGCGACCACCGGATCCACGAGCTGTTTGTGGACATGGTGCGCGCCGAGCGGTGACCCGATCCTTGTAGGATCACTGGGGTTCGTTCAGAAAATGGTTACGCGAAGGAGACAGGCAGATGTCCGGCCACTCTAAATGGGCTACGACGAAGCACAAGAAGGCCGTGATCGACGCCAAGCGCGGCAAGCTCTTCGCGAAGCTGATCAAGAACATCGAGGTCGCGGCCCGCACCGGCGGTGCGGACCCGGAGGGCAACCCGACGCTGTTCGACGCCATCCAGAAGGCGAAGAAGCAGTCGGTTCCCAACAAGAACATCGACTCCGCGGTCAAGCGCGGCGGTGGCCTCGAGGCCGGCGGCGTCGACTACGCCACGATCATGTACGAGGGTTACGGCCCGAACGGTGTCGCGGTGCTCATCGAGTGCCTCACCGACAACCGCAACCGCGCCGCCTCCGACGTGCGCGTCGCCATGACCCGCAACGGCGGCTCCATGGCCGACCCGGGCTCCGTCTCGTACCTGTTCAACCGCAAGGGCGTCGTCATCGTCCCCAAGGGTGAGCGGACCGAGGACGACGTCCTGGAGGTTGTGCTCGAAGCCGGTGCCGAGGAGGTCAACGACCTCGGCGAGAACTTCGAGATCATCAGCGAGTCCACCGACCTCGTCGCGGTCCGCACCTCGCTCCAGGAGGCCGGCATCGACTACGACTCGGCCGAGTCCAGCTTCGTCCCGACCCTCCAGGTCGACCTCGACGAGGAGGGCGCGCGCAAGATGTTCAAGCTGATCGACGCGCTCGAGGACAGCGACGACGTGCAGAACGTCTACGCCAACTTCGACGTCAGCGACGAGATCATGGAGAAGGTCGACGCCTGAGCCCCCCTTCGGGGTTGCTCAATCGATGGCTGCTGATTTCGACGGGCCGACAGGACACACCCTGTCGGCCCGTCGCGTTGTCAGTGGCGACGGATAGCCTGCACCGGACAGATGAACGAAGGGAGGGGGCGTGCGCGTACTCGGGGTGGACCCCGGACTGACGCGATGCGGTGTGGGCGTGGTCGAGGGCGTCGCCGGACGGCCGCTGACCATGCTCGGCGTCGGAGTCGTCCGCACGGCCGCCGACGCCGACATCGGCATCCGCCTGGTCGGCATCGAGCGCGGGATCGAGGAGTGGATCGACCGCTTCGAGCCCGAACTCGTCGCCGTGGAGCGGGTGTTCAGCCAGCACAACGTACGTACGGTGATGGGCACCGCCCAGGCCAGCGCCGTCGCCATGCTGTGCGCCGCCCGTCGCGGTCTGCCCGTCGCCCTGCACACCCCGAGCGAGGTCAAGGCCGCCGTCACCGGCAGCGGCCGCGCCGACAAGGCCCAGGTCGGAGCCATGGTCACCCGGCTGCTCCGGCTCTCCGCCCCGCCCAAGCCGGCGGACGCCGCCGACGCCCTCGCGCTCGCCATCTGCCACATCTGGCGCGCCCCCGCCCAGAACCGCCTCCAGCAGGCGGTCGCTCAGAACCGCCTCCAGCAGGCCGTAGCCCTGCACGCCTCGAAGGGCCGCACCACATGATCGCCTTCGTCAGCGGCCCCGTCGCCGCCCTCGCCCCCACGACCGCCGTCGTCGAGGTCGGCGGCGTCGGCATGGCCGTCCAGTGCACCCCGAACACCCTCGCGGGCCTCCGCGTCGGCGAACACGCGCGCCTGGCCACGTCGCTCGTCGTACGCGAGGACTCGCTCACCCTGTACGGCTTCGCGGACGACGACGAGCGGCAGGTCTTCGAGCTGCTGCAGACCGCCAGCGGAGTCGGCCCCCGGCTCGCCCAGGCCATGCTCGGTGTGCACAGCCCCGACGCACTGCGCCTCGCGGTGTCCACCGGCGACGAGAAGGCGCTGACCGCGGTGCCCGGCATCGGCAAGAAGGGCGCCCAGAAACTCCTCCTCGAACTGAAGGACAAGCTCGGCGCCCCGCTCGGCAGCAGCGGCCTGGTCGGCCAGCAGCGCGCCGTCGCCGCCGGCCCCGCGCCCTGGACCGAGCAGCTCTCCGCCGCGCTCGTCGGCCTCGGCTACGCGAGCCGTGAGGCGGAGGACGCCGTAGCGGCCGTCACCCCGCAGGCCGAGGCCGCGATCGCGGAGACCGGCTCGGCGCCGGTGCCGCAGCTGCTGCGGGCGGCGCTCCAGACGCTGAACCGGGCGCGCTGACGGGGGGCCGCTGCGCGGGGCCTTTCCCCACCCCGCCCCTTCCCGAACCGGGGGCTCTGCCCCCGGACCCCCGCGCCTCAAACGCCGGCGGGGCTGGATTTTCAGCCCGTCCGGCGTTTGAGGACACGGCCGCAGGCCGTACGGGGTCCGGGGCGAAGCCCCGGTTCGGGAAGGGGCGGGGTGGGGGAGAAGCCCGCCGCAGGCGCCCCCCACCGCGTCACCGCCCCGCACCACACACCACCGCACCACACCAGAAGGCAGACACCGTGAACTGGGACGACGAGACGGCGCCGGCAGCCGAGGAACGGATCGTCGGCGCCGCCGCCGAGGGCGACGACCAGGCCGTCGAGGCCGCGCTGCGCCCCAAGGACCTGGGCGAGTTCATCGGCCAGGAGAAGGTGCGCCAGCAGCTCGACCTGGTCCTCAAGGCCGCCCGCCAGCGCGGCGCCACCGCCGACCACGTGCTGCTCTCCGGCGCCCCCGGCCTCGGCAAGACCACCCTGTCGATGATCATCGCCGCCGAGATGAACGCGCCGATCAGGATCACCTCCGGCCCCGCCATCCAGCACGCCGGCGACCTCGCCGCGATCCTCTCCTCCCTCCAGGAGGGCGAGATCCTCTTCCTCGACGAGATCCACCGGATGTCCCGGCCCGCCGAGGAGATGCTCTACATGGCGATGGAGGACTTCCGCGTCGACGTCATCGTCGGCAAGGGCCCCGGCGCCACCGCCATCCCGCTCGACCTGCCGCCCTTCACCCTGGTCGGTGCCACCACCCGGGCCGGCCTGCTGCCGCCCCCGCTGCGCGACCGCTTCGGCTTCACCGCGCACATGGAGTTCTACGAGCCGCACGAGCTGGAGCGGGTGGTGACCCGCTCCGCCGGACTCCTCGACGTCGCCGTCGACCCGGCCGGCGCCGCCGAGATCGCCGGCCGCTCCCGCGGCACCCCGCGCATCGCCAACCGGCTGCTCCGCCGCGTCCGCGACTACGCCCAGGTCAAGGCCGACGGCGTGATCACCCGGGAGATCGCCGCCGCCGCCCTCGGCGTGTACGAGGTCGACAGCCGCGGCCTCGACCGGCTCGACCGCGCCGTCCTGGAGGCCCTGCTCAAGCTGTTCGGCGGCGGACCGGTGGGCCTGTCCACCCTCGCGGTCGCGGTCGGCGAGGAGCGCGAGACCGTCGAGGAGGTCGCCGAGCCCTTCCTCGTACGGGAGGGACTGCTCGCGCGTACGCCCCGTGGCCGGGTCGCCACTCCGGCGGCATGGACCCACCTCGGACTGGTTCCGCCGCAGGCCACGGGCCCGGGCGGGGCCGGGGGCAGTGGGGAAAAGGGACAAGCGGGGCTGTTCGGGATGTGATGGTTGTGACGGCGCGGAGACTCGCCCGGTCAGGAACCACGGTGCGATGCTGGGCGTTGTTCCATCGATGCGGACTCGCCTAGACTCCGCCGTTGCCGACCTTTCTGGTCGGCGAGCCCACCCCCGAAGATCAGGCCGCGGATTCCCCGCGACCGTGCGAAGGAATCCCTTCCCGTGAACCTCGTGACCCTCCTCCCCTTCATCGTCCTCATCGGGGCCATGTTCCTGATGACCCGCTCCGCCAAGAAGAAGCAGGCGCAGGCGGCTCAGATGCGCAACGAGATGCAGCCCGGCACCGGCGTACGCACCATCGGGGGGATGTACGCCACCGTCAAGGAGATCGGCGACGAGACCGTTCTCCTTGAGGTCGCGCCCGGCGTGCACGCCGTCTACGCCAAGAACGCGATCGGTGCGGTGCTCGAAGACTCCGAGTACAACCGGATCGTCCACGGCGACGACGACACCGACACCGTCGTTCCGGACGACGCCTCCTCGCTCACCGAGGACGCCGACGCCGTCGTGGGCCAGGAGGGGGCGGCCAAGGCCGATCTGACCAAGAAGGACGCCGCTCCGGCGGACGCCGAGGTCGAGAAGGACGGCAAGGCCGACGGGGAGACCGAGGCGAAGTAATCGCCCCCGGGACGCGCGCGGACGCCCACCGGCGTCCGCCGCCCCGGAACGGTTCCACGTCTACGGGGGCAGGTCCCCACACACACTTCGTGGCCGTCGCGCGCTCACCCGGCGCGGGGCGGTTTGGACAGGGAGAAACGACAGGTGGCAGCACCGAAGAAGGGCCGAAGGCCGGCGGGGGGCCAGAGCCGGCCGGGCCGCGCCCTGGCACTCATTGTGATCGCCATGGTCGCGCTCACCGGCGGCATGTTCTGGTCGGGGCACACCACCCCGCGCCTGGGCATCGACCTCGCCGGCGGCACGTCGATCACGCTCAAGGCGAAGGCGGAGCCCGGCAAGGAGTCCGCCGTCAACGAGACCAACATGAACACGGCCGTGGGCATCATCGAGCGCCGTGTCAATGGTCTGGGTGTCTCCGAGGCCGAGGTCCAGACGCAGGGCCGCGAGAACATCATCGTGAACATCCCGCGAGGGGCGAACGAGAAGCAGGCTCGCGAGCAGGTCGGCACGACCGCGCAGCTGTACTTCCGGCCGGTCCTGGCCGTCGCCGCCGCCAGCCCTGCGCCGAACCCGAGCGCCACGCCGAGCGGCTCCGCCACCCCGTCCGCGAAGCCCTCCGGTGCCACCGCGGACCAGCCCAAGGGCGGCAAGTCGGCGACGCCGACCGCGACCGCCTCCAGCACCGGCCAGGGCCGTGCGGTCTCCGAGGCCCTGAAGGCCCCGAGCCCGACGCCGACCGCGAGCTCCTCCGCGTCGCCGAAGGCCACCACGCCGCCGGCCACGACGCCGCCGGCCGACCCGGCCACCGCGAAGCTGGAGCAGCAGTTCGCCACGCTCGACTGCACTCCCAAGGTCGAGGGCGACAAGAAGGTCGTACCCAACCCGGCGCGCGGTGTCCCGGCGGATCAGCCGACCGTCGCTTGCGGCCAGGAGGGTGACGCCAAGTACCTGCTCGGTCCGGCCGAGGTCGACGGCAAGGACGTCGCCGACGCCAAGGGCGTCCTCGACCAGCAGCGCGGCATGTGGATCGTGACCATGGACTTCACCGACGCCGGTTCGAAGAAGTTCCAGAAGATCACCAGCAAGCTGTCGATGCAGACCGAGCCGCAGAACCAGTTCGCGATCGTCCTCGACGGCGAGGTCGTCTCGGCCCCGTCCGTGCGCCAGACGCTGTCCGCCAGCGCCGAGATCTCCGGCAGCTTCAACCAGCAGTCGGCCCAGGACCTCGGCAACATCCTGTCGTACGGCGCCCTGCCGCTGACCTTCGACACCCAGAGCGTCGACACGGTCACCGCCGCCCTCGGCGGCGACCAGCTGCAGGCCGGTCTGATCGCCGGCGCCATCGGCCTCGCCCTGGTCATCATCTACCTGGTGGTCTACTACCGCGGCCTGTCGCTCATCGCGATCGCCAGCCTCGGCGTCTCGGCCCTGCTCACCTACGTGATCATGGCTCTGCTCGGCCCGACCATCGGCTTCGCGCTGAACCTGCCGGCCGTCTGCGGTGCCATCGTGGCCATCGGTATCACCGCCGACTCGTTCATCGTGTACTTCGAGCGCATCCGCGACGAGATCCGCGAGGGCCGCACCCTGCGCCCGGCCGTCGAGCGCGCCTGGCCGCGGGCCCGCCGCACCATCCTGGTCTCCGACTTCGTGTCGTTCCTCGCCGCCGCGGTGCTCTTCATCGTCACCGTCGGCAAGGTCCAGGGCTTCGCGTTCACCCTCGGCCTGACCACGCTGCTCGACATCGTGGTGGTGTTCCTCTTCACCAAGCCGGTCATGACGCTGGTGGCCCGCACCAAGTTCTTCGGCAACGGCCACAAGCTGTCCGGCCTCGACCCGAAGAGCCTCGGCGCCAAGCCGCCGCTGCGCCGCACGCGCCGCACCTCCGCCCCCGCCGGCCCCGTCGACCCGAAGGAGGCGTGAGATGTCGAAGCTCGGCGATCTCGGCGCCCGACTCCACCGCGGTGAGGTCGGCTACGACTTCATCGGCAACCGCCGCATCTGGTACGGCATCTCGATCCTCATCACCATCACGGCCATCGTCGCCCTCGCGGTGCGCGGCCTGAACATGGGCATCGAGTTCCAGGGCGGCGCCGTCTTCACCACCCCGAAGACGAACGTCTCCGTCACGCAGGCCCAGGAGTACGCCGAGGAGGCCTCCGGCCACACGGCGGTCGTCCAGAAGCTCGGCAGCGGCAGCCTGCGCATCCAGGTCGGCGGCCTCGACACCGCCAAGTCCGACCAGGTCCGCTCGGAGCTCGCCAAGGACCTGAACGTGCCCGAGCCGAAGATCGCGGCCGAGCTCGTCGGCCCCAGCTGGGGTGAGCAGATCGCCAACAAGGCCTGGACCGGCCTCGGGATCTTCATGATCCTCGTGGTGATCTACCTCGCCATCGCCTTCGAGTGGCGGATGGCCCTCGCGGCGCTCGTCGCGCTGATCCACGACCTCACCATCACCGTCGGCATCTACTCGCTGGTCGGCTTCGAGGTCACGGTCGGCACGGTCATCGGTCTGCTGACCATCCTCGGTTACTCGCTCTACGACACGGTCGTCGTCTTCGACTCGCTCAAGGAGCAGACGAAGGACATCACCAAGCAGACCCGCTGGACCTACAGCGATGTCGCGAACCGCTCGATCAACGGCACCCTGGTCCGTTCGATCAACACCACGGTCGTGGCCCTGCTCCCGGTCGCCGGCCTGCTGTTCATCGGCGGCGGCGTCCTCGGCGCCGGCATGCTGAACGACATCTCGCTGTCGCTGTTCGTGGGTCTCGCCGCCGGCGCGTACTCCTCGATCTTCATCGCCACCCCGCTCGTCGCCGACCTCAAGGAGCGCGAGCCGGCGATGCAGGCCCTGCGTAAGCGCGTCCTCGCCAAGCGGGCCGCCGCGGCCGCCAAGGGCGAGGAGCTCGACGGCGACCTCGCGGACGCCACGGGCGCCGAGCCGGCCGTCGTCGGCCAGCGCGGCCGCCGCGGCCGCCCCTCCGGGCGGCGCGGATGACCGCCGAGGCACCGAGCACCGCCGAGCTGCTGCTCAGCCGCATCCGGGACGTCGCCGACTACCCGAAGCCCGGAGTGCTGTTCAAGGACATCACCCCGCTGCTCGCGGACCCCGAGGCGTTCGGTGTGCTCACCGACGAGCTGGCCGGGCTGTGCGCCGCGCACGGCGCCACGAAGATCGTGGGCCTGGAGGCCCGCGGCTTCATCCTGGCCGCGCCCGTCGCCGTCCGCGCCGGACTCGGCTTCATCCCGGTCCGCAAGGCCGGCAAGCTGCCCGGGGCGACCCTGCGGCAGGCGTACGAGCTGGAGTACGGCACCGCCGAGATCGAGGTGCACGCCGAGGACCTGAACGCGGGCGACCGTGTCATGGTCATCGACGACGTCCTCGCCACCGGCGGCACAGCCGAGGCGTCCATCGAGCTCATCCGGCGCGCCGGGGCCGAGGTCGCCGGCGTGGCGGTGCTCATGGAGCTCGGCTTCCTGCCGGGCAGGGCCCGCCTGGAGCCCGTCCTCGGCGACGCACCGCTCACCGCGCTCATCACGGTCTGACGGCCCACCGTCCGACCCGCATCGAAGTCGCCCCGGCCGAGGCCCACAGCCTCCGGCCGGGGCGGCTTCGCGTCGCGGCCGGCCCGTACGAGCCGCGGCCCGGGAATCCCCGGGCCGCCCCCGTCGTTTTTCGGACACAGCCCGGAACCGGTCCCCGGCGGCGTCTCGGCCCTCAGGCAGGTGAGCACAGGCGCTCCCAGGTCGATACCATGGCCTTTCCGGGCCTGACCGGGGGACCCGGAACCTCCCCCAGACTCCGTCCGGGGGTACCCCCAGAGGAGCGCTCTTGCCAGACGAGGCCCAGCCACTCTCCGCCGCGCAGCCCGACAAGCAGGCCGACCAGGCCGCGCAGGGCACCGCCGCGCCCCAGAACCCGCCTGCGGAGACCAAGGCCCGGCCCGCGGCACCCGCACCGGCCCCGTCCGCCCGGCCCACGCCGGCCCCGCCCGCCCGCTCCGGCGGCTCCTCCAGCCGCGTCCGGGCCCGCCTCGCGCGGCTCGGCGTCCAGCGCTCCTCCCCGTACAACCCGGTCCTCGAACCGCTGCTGCGGATCGTGCGCTCCAACGACCCCAAGATCGAGACGGCGACGCTGCGCCAGGTCGAGCGCGCCTACCAGGTCGCCGAGCGCTGGCACCGCGGCCAGAAGCGCAAGAGCGGCGACCCGTACATCACCCACCCGCTCGCCGTCACCACCATCCTCGCCGAGCTCGGCATGGACCCGGCGACGCTGATGGCCGGACTGCTCCACGACACCGTCGAGGACACCGAGTACGGCCTGGAGGACCTGCGCCGCGACTTCGGCGACCAGGTCGCCCTGCTCGTCGACGGCGTCACCAAGCTCGACAAGGTCAAGTTCGGCGAGGCCGCGCAGGCCGAGACCGTCCGCAAGATGGTCGTCGCCATGGCCAAGGACCCCCGGGTCCTCGTCATCAAGCTCGCCGACCGCCTGCACAACATGCGCACCATGCGCTACCTCAAGCGGGAGAAGCAGGAGAAGAAGGCCCGCGAGACCCTGGAGATCTACGCCCCGCTGGCCCACCGGCTGGGCATGAACACCATCAAGTGGGAGCTGGAGGACCTCGCGTTCGCGATCCTCTACCCCAAGATGTACGACGAGATCGTCCGGCTCGTCGCCGAGCGCGCCCCCAAGCGCGACGAGTACCTCGCGATAGTGACCGACGAGGTGCAGGCCGACCTGCGGGCCGCCCGGATCAAGGCCACCGTCACCGGCCGCCCGAAGCACTACTACAGCGTCTACCAGAAGATGATCGTCCGCGGCCGTGACTTCGCGGAGATCTACGACCTGGTCGGCATCCGCGTCCTCGTGGACACCGTCCGCGACTGCTACGCGGCCCTCGGCACCGTCCACGCGCGATGGAACCCGGTCCCCGGCCGGTTCAAGGACTACATCGCGATGCCGAAGTTCAACATGTACCAGTCGCTGCACACGACGGTCATCGGCCCCAACGGCAAGCCCGTCGAGCTGCAGATCCGCACCTTCGACATGCACCGCCGCGCCGAGTACGGCATCGCCGCGCACTGGAAGTACAAGCAGGAGGCCGTCGCAGGCGCCTCCAAGGTGCGCACCGACGCGCCCCGGAAGGCCGGCAAGGACGACCACGTCAACGACATGGCGTGGCTGCGGCAGCTGCTCGACTGGCAGAAGGAGACCGAGGACCCGGGCGAGTTCCTGGAGTCGCTGCGCTTCGACCTCTCGCGCAACGAGGTCTTCGTCTTCACCCCCAAGGGCGACGTCATAGCGCTGCCCGCCGGCGCCACCCCGGTCGACTTCGCCTACGCCGTGCACACCGAGGTCGGCCACCGCACCATAGGAGCCCGGGTCAACGGGCGCCTGGTGCCGCTGGAGTCCACCCTGGACAACGGCGACCTGGTCGAGGTCTTCACCTCCAAGGCGGCCGGCGCCGGACCCTCCCGCGACTGGCTCGGCTTCGTCAAGTCGCCGCGCGCCCGCAACAAGATCCGCGCCTGGTTCTCCAAGGAACGCCGCGACGAGGCCATCGAACAGGGCAAGGACGCCATCGCGCGGGCCATGCGCAAGCAGAACCTGCCGATCCAGCGCATCCTCACCGGCGACTCGCTGGTCACCCTCGCCCACGAGCTGCGCTACAGCGACATCTCCTCGCTGTACGCGGCGATCGGCGAGGGCCATGTCACCGCCCAGTCCATCGTCCAGAAGCTGGTCCAGGCCCTCGGCGGCGAGGAGGCCGCCGTCGCGGACATCGCCGAGACCGCCCCGCCGACCCGCGGCCGTGCCAAGCGCCGCTCCAGCGCCGACCCCGGCGTGGTCGTCAGGGGCGTCGAGGACGTCTGGGTGAAGCTGGCCCGCTGCTGCACCCCGGTGCCCGGCGACCCGATCATCGGCTTCGTCACCCGCGGCAGCGGCGTCTCGGTGCACCGCAGCGACTGCGTCAACGTCGAGTCCCTGTCCCGGGAGCCCGAGCGGATCCTGGAGGTCGAGTGGGCCCCCACCCAGTCCTCCGTCTTCCTCGTCGCCATCCAGGTCGAGGCCCTGGACCGCTCCCGGCTCCTCTCCGACGTCACCCGGGTCCTCTCGGACCAGCACGTCAACATCCTCTCGGCCGCCGTCCAGACCTCCCGCGACCGGGTCGCCACCTCCCGCTTCACCTTCGAGATGGGCGACCCCAAGCACCTGGGGCACGTGCTGAAGGCGGTACGGGGCGTGGAGGGCGTGTACGACGTGTACCGCGTGACCAGCGCGCGCAGGCCGTAGCGGGGCCGACGGCACACGAGGAGGGCCCCCGGAGCAGTGCTCCGGGGGCCCTCCTCGTACCGCTGCGGGGTCCTCCGCCACGGGGCCAGAGCCTCTCAGCCGCCGAACTCCTGCAGGCCCTTCAGAGCCTGGTCCAGCAGGGCCTGGCGGCCCTCCAGCTCCCTGGCGAGCTTGTCGGCCCTGGCGTCGTTGCCGGCGGCGCGGGCCGCGTCGATCTGCTTCTGGAGCTTGTCGACGGCGTCCTGGAGCTGCCCCGTGAGGCCGGCCGCGCGGGCCCGGGCCTCCGGGTTGGTGCGGCGCCACTCGGCCTCCTCGGCCTCCTGGATGGCCCGCTCCACCGAGTGCATCCGGCCCTCGACCTTCGGGCGGGCGTCGCGCGGCACGTGACCGATGGCCTCCCAGCGCTCGTTGATCGAGCGGAAGGCGGCACGGGCGGCCTTGAGGTCAGAGACCGGCACCAGCTTCTCCGCCTCGGCCGCGAGCTCCTCCTTCAGCTTGAGGTTCTCGACCTGCTCGGCGTCGCGCTCGGCGAACACCTCGCCGCGGGCCGCGAAGAACACGTCCTGGGCGCCGCGGAAGCGGTTCCACAGGTCGTCCTCGTGCTCGCGCTGCGCCCTGCCCGCCGCCTTCCAGTCCGCCATCAGCTCGCGGTAGCGGGCGGCCGTCGCACCCCAGTCGGTCGAGTTCGACAGCGCCTCGGCCTCGGCGACCAGCCGCTCCTTGGTCCTGCGGGCCTCCTCGCGCTGCGAGTCGAGCGCCGCGAAGTGGGCCTTGCGGCGCTTGGAGAACGCCGAGCGGGCGTGCGAGAAGCGGTGCCACAGCTCGTCGTCGGACTTCCGGTCGAGCCGCGGCAGGCCCTTCCAGGTGTCCACCAGGGCCCGCAGCCGCTCACCGGCGGCACGCCACTGCTCGCTCTGCGCCAGCTCCTCGGCCTCGGCGACCAGCACCTCCTTGGCGGTGCGCGCCTCGTCGGCCTGCTTCGCCTTCTGGACCTTGCGCTCCTCGCGGCGCGACTCCACCGACTCCGTCAGCTTGTCGAGCCGGGCCTTCAGCGCGGCGAGGTCGCCCACCGCGTGGTGCTCCTCGACCTGCTTGCGGATGTGCTCGATGGCCGTCGTGGCGTCCTTCGCCGAGAGGTCGGTGGTCCGCACCCGCTTCTCGAGGAGGCCGATCTCGACCACCAGGCCCTCGTACTTGCGCTCGAAGTAGGCCAGCGCCTCCTCGGGGCTGCCGGCCTGCCACGATCCGACGACCTGCTCGCCCTCGGCCGTACGCACGTACACGGTGCCCGTCTCGTCGACGCGGCCCCACGGGTCGCTGCTCACAGCGCCTCCTCACCATGATGCCGTCGCGGGGGCCCCGCCCCCTGGCATCGTCCACGGATTCCCGGCGGGTCTCGCCCGCCCTCCACAGCGCGGCCGTCGGCCGAGCGCTGTACAACGCCAATCTAGGCGAACGGCGGCCCGGCTGTCCGCACTCAGCGCGACCGAAATTCAACGGTCATACGCAGGTGTGGTCGCCGGGCCGCCCCGCACTCACTTCTTGACGACAGTGGCCTTCTCGATCGTGACCGCCTTCTGCGGCGCGCCGTCGCCCGCACCGCCCGCGACGCCCGCCTTCGCCACGTCCTCGACGACCTTCAGGCCGTCCGCGTCGAAGGTGCCGAACGGGGTGTAGGACGGCGGGAGCTTGGTGTCCTTGTAGACGAGGAAGAACTGGCTGCCGCCGGTGTTCGGGCCCGCGTTCGCCATCGCCACGGTGCCCTTCGGGAAGGTGACCGCGCCGTCCGCGCCGGCCTTGCCCAGGCCGTTCAGGTTCTCGTCCGGGATGGAGTAGCCCGGACCGCCGGTGCCGTCGCCCTTGGGGTCGCCGCACTGGAGCACGAAGATCCCCGAGGTGGTCAGCCGGTGGCACTTGGTCCCGTCGAAGTACTTCTTGTCGGCGAGGTGCTTGAAGGAGTTCACGGTGTGCGGGGCCTTCGCCGCGTCCATCGTGACCTTGATGTCGCCGACGTTCGTCTTCAGGGCCATCGTGTACGTGGCCTTCTGGTCGATCGACATCGCCGGCTCGGGCTGCGCCGAGGGGCTCTGCTCCGCGCTCGGCGTGCCGGTCGGCTCGGCGGCGGCGCTGTCGTTCCTGGCGTCGTCGCCGGTCAGCGCCACCGAGGCCCACACGGCCAGGCCGGCCGCGAGCACCACCGCCAGCGACGAGGCGATGACGGTGTTCCGGCGCGCCTTGCGCCGTGACTCGGCACGCCGCTGCTGCTGCCGCGCGTACTTCTCCCTGGCGAGCTGCCGCCGCCGCTGATCGCTGGTGACCACCGGGTCCGCTCCTTGTCGATCGGGTGTTCCTGTCCGGGTCGGATGTGCCCGTACCGTATACGGGTTGGCTGTGGAATACGCAGCGCCGGTAGGCTCTGATCTGCTGCATTCCGCTGCGAACCGCACTGGCGCAGCCAACTGCCGGACGACAAATAAGGACGATCGTGCTGATTGCCGGGTTCCCCGCCGGGGCCTGGGGCACCAACTGTTACGTGGTCGCCCCCGCCGCAGGCGAGGAGTGCGTCATCATCGACCCGGGCCACCAGGCCGCCCAGGGTGTCGAGGAGACGCTCAGGAAGCATCGGCTCAAGCCCGTCGCCGTGATCCTCACCCACGGCCACATCGACCACGTCGCCTCCGTCGTCCCGGTCTGCGGCGCCCATGACGTACCCGCGTGGATCCACCCCGCCGACCGGTACATGATGAGCGACCCGGAGAAGGCCCTCGGCCGCTCCATCGGGATGCCCCTCATGGGCGAGCTGACCGTGGGCGAGCCGGACGACGTGCACGAGCTCACCGACGGCGCCGCGCTGAAGCTCGCCGGACTCGAACTGTCCGTCGCGCACGCGCCCGGCCATACCAAGGGGTCGGTGACCTTCCGGACGCCGGAGACCACGGAGATCCCCTCCGTCCTCTTCTCCGGTGACCTGTTGTTCGCCGGCTCCGTCGGACGCACCGACCTGCCCGGCGGTGACATGGACGAGATGCTCGAATCGCTGACCCGCGTGGTCCTGCCGCTCGACAACTCGACCGTCGTCCTGTCCGGCCACGGTCCCCAGACGACCATCGGCCAGGAGCGCGCCACCAACCCGTATCTGCGGCAGGTGGCGGCGAGCCGCCAAGGGAGCAGCAGCACCACGCAGGCTCCCCGACGAGGAATGTGACGAGACTTTCGTGAGCACCTTCAAGGCCCCCAAGGGCACGTACGACCTGATCCCGCCGTTCTCGGCGACGTACCTGGCGGTCCGTGACGCCATCGCCGCGCCGCTGCGGAAGGCCGGCTACGGCTATGTCGAGACCCCCGGCTTCGAGGACGTGAACCTCTTCGCCCGCGGTGTCGGCGAGTCGACCGACATCGTGACCAAGGAGATGTACGCCTTCGAGACCAAGGGCGGCGACAAGCTGGCCCTGCGTCCCGAGGGCACCGCCTCCGTGCTGCGCGCGGCCCTGGAGGCCAGCCTGCACAAGCAGGGCAACCTGCCGGTCAAGCTCTGGTACTCGGGCTCCTACTACCGCTACGAGCGCCCGCAGAAGGGCCGGTACAGGCACTTCTCGCAGGTCGGCGCCGAGGCCATCGGTGCCGAGGACCCGGCGCTCGACGCCGAGCTGATCATCCTGGCCGACCAGGCCTACCGGGCGCTCGGGCTGCGGAACTTCCGCATCCTGCTGAACTCGCTCGGCGACAAGGAGTGCCGCCCCGTCTACCGCGAGGCCCTGCAGACCTTCCTGCGCGGTCTCGACCTCGACGAGGAGACCCTGCGCCGCGCCGAGATCAACCCGCTGCGCGTGCTCGACGACAAGCGCGAGGCGGTGCAGAAGCAGCTTGCCGACGCCCCGCTCCTTCGCGACTACCTGTGCGACGCGTGCAAGGCGTACCACGAGGAGGTGCGCGCGCTGATCACCGCGGCGGGCGTGATCTTCGAGGACGACCCGAAGCTGGTGCGCGGCCTCGACTACTACACCCGGACCACCTTCGAGTTCGTCCACGACGGTCTCGGCTCGCAGTCCGCGGTGGGCGGCGGCGGCCGCTACGACGGCCTGTCCGAGATGATCGGCGGCCCCGCGCTGCCGTCCGTCGGCTGGGCGCTCGGCGTGGACCGTACGGTGCTCGCCCTGGAGGCGGAGGGCGTCGAGCTCGACCTGCCCGCCACCACCAGCGTCTTCGCCGTGGCCATCGGCGAGGAGGCGCGGCGCGTGCTGTTCGGCAAGGTCACCGAGCTGCGCAAGGCGGGGATCGCGGCGGACTTCTCCTTCGGCGGCAAGGGCCTCAAGGGCTCGATGAAGGACGCCAACCGCTCCGGCGCCCGCCTGACCGTCGTGGCGGGCGAGCGCGACCTCGCCGAGGGCGTCGTCCAGCTCAAGGACATGGAGTCCGGCGAGCAGGCCGCCGTCGCGCTGGAGGGTCTGGTCGACGCGGTGAAGGCCAAGCTGGCCTGAGCCCGACATTTGCCGTACGGAGAGGGCCCCTGGTCGTGCGACCAGGGGCCCTTACCGTCCGCTCACCCCGGTCGTGCGACCGTGTGCGGCACAATGGCCATGGCCTGGACAGTCCGGGCAGCCTGGACAGTCCGGACGGCGGAACGAGGAAGCGCGACATGACGAAGGCAGCGACCGGCGAGGCCACCGCCGTGGAGGGCGGCGACGGCGCCGCCCGCACCATCGGCGCGAGCCGCGCCTTCGCCTGGCTCCTGGCGATCACCGGTGCCGCCGGGCTGCTCGCGTCCTGGGTCATCACGATCGACAAGTTCAAGCTCCTGGAGGACCCGAACTTCACCCCGGGATGCAGCCTGAACCCCGTCGTCTCCTGCGGCAGCGTCATGAAGAGCGAGCAGGCCTCGGCGTTCGGTTTCCCGAACCCGATGCTGGGGCTCGTCGGGTTCGCCGTGGTGATCGCCATCGGCGTCGGGCTGCTGGCCGGAGCCCGCTACCGGCGCTGGTACTGGCTCGGCCTGAACGCCGGAATGCTCTTCGGTGTCGGTTTCTGCACCTGGCTGATGATCGAGGCGCTGTACGAGATCAACGCGCTGTGCCTGTGGTGCGTCCTCGTCTGGGTCGCCACGCTCGTCATGTTCTGGTACACGACCTCGTTCAACGTCCGGAACGGGGTGCTGCCCGCGCCCGCCGGGCTGCGCACCTTCTTCGACGAGTTCACCTGGGTCCTGCCGGTGCTGCACATCGGCATCATCGGCATGCTGATCCTGACCCGCTGGTGGGACTTCTGGACCAGCTGACCGGCCCCTGCCGCGTGCGGGCGTTGTCAGTGCTCTGACTTAGGCTTCTCTTCCGTGGAGCCCGACCTTTTCACCGCAGCAGCCGAAGAACGCCAGGAGAAGGACCCGGCCAGCAGCCCGCTGGCCGTGCGGATGCGTCCGCGCACCCTCGACGAGGTCGTCGGCCAGAGCCATCTGCTCAAGCCCGGCTCCCCGCTGCGCCGACTCGTCGGCGACGGATCCGGCGGTCCTGCGGGCGCCTCCTCGGTGATCCTCTGGGGCCCGCCCGGCATCGGCAAGACCACTCTCGCGTACGTGGTCTCCAAGGCCACCAACAAGCGCTTCGTGGAACTGTCCGCGATCACCGCGGGCGTCAAGGAGGTCCGGGCCGTCATCGACGGGGCCCGGCGGGCCGTCGGCGGCTTCGGCAAGGAGACCGTCCTCTTCCTCGACGAGATCCACCGCTTCTCCAAGGCCCAGCAGGACTCCCTCCTCCCGGCCGTGGAGAACCGCTGGGTCACCCTGATCGCCGCCACCACCGAGAACCCGTACTTCTCGGTGATCTCCCCGCTGCTCTCCCGCTCGCTGCTGCTCACCCTGGAGCCGCTCACCGACGACGACCTGCGCGGGCTGCTGCGCCGGGCCCTGGAGGAGGAGCGCGGGCTCGGCGGGGCGGTCACGCTGGACGAGGACGCCGAGGCGCATCTGCTGCGGATCGCCGGCGGCGACGCCCGGCGCGCCCTGACGGCCCTGGAGGCGGCGGCCGGCGCGGCGATCGCCAAGCAGGAGCCGACCATCACCCTGGAGACGGTCGAGCAGACCGTCGACCGGGCGGCGGTGAAGTACGACCGGGACGGCGACCAGCACTACGACGTGGCGAGCGCGCTGATCAAGTCGATCCGCGGCTCCGACGTGGACGCGGCGCTGCACTACCTGGCCCGCATGATCGAGGCGGGGGAGGACCCCCGGTTCATCGCCCGGCGGCTGATGATCTCGGCGAGCGAGGACATCGGCCTGGCCGATCCGAACGCGCTGCCGCTCGCCGTGGCCGCCGCCCAGGCCGTCGCGATGATCGGCTTCCCCGAGGCGGCGCTGACCCTGAGCCACGCCACCATCGCCCTGGCGCTCGCCCCGAAGTCCAACGCGGCGACGAACGCGATCTTCGCCGCCCGGGCCGACGTCCGGGGCGGCCTGGCCGGCCCCGTCCCGGCGCATCTGCGCGACGGGCACTACAAGGGCGCCGCCAAGCTGGGCCACGCGCAGGGCTATGTGTATCCGCACGACGTGCCGGGCGCCATCGCCCCCCAGCAGTACGCGCCGGACGCGGTCCACGGCAGGCGCTACTACGAGCCCACGCGCTACGGCGCGGAGGCGCGCTACGCGGACGTGGTCGACAAGGTCCGCGAGCGCCTCAGGGGCGAGGGAGGCTGAGCGGGGCCATGCTGCTCAGGGACAGGGACAGGGACAGGGACAGGGGGAGGCCGAGGGGCCCTGGCGCGGGGCGCCCGGCGGACCCGGTACACTGACCGGAAGTGCTGCGTCCTGTGTCCGGCTTCGGCCGGCATCACCAGAACAGGACGGACAGCCGGAGTCCCGGTCCTCGGGCGGGGTCTCCAGGAGCGTCGCGCACCTTCGAAGGTGTCGCGGGCAACCCACCACCACCGGGATTCCCCGGAGCGGGCGGTGGGTCGTTCGCGTGCTGCACGTATGTGCCCAGACCAGGGAGCGGCTGCCCGGCAGGTCCCTCGCGGACCCGAAGGGTCTTCCCGGCTGCGGATGGCGACCTCCCTAACCCTGGTGAAGCCGTATTCGAACAGTGAGAGAGGTTGGTTCATGCCGAACCAGTCCCGTCCCAAGGTCAAGAAGTCGCGTGCCCTCGGCATCGCGCTGACCCCGAAGGCCGTCAAGTACTTCGAGGCCCGCCCCTACCCGCCGGGCGAGCACGGCCGTGGCCGCAAGCAGAACTCGGACTACAAGGTCCGTCTGCTCGAGAAGCAGCGTCTGCGCGCCCAGTACGACATCAGCGAGCGCCAGATGGCGCGCGCCTACGACCGCGCCAAGAAGGCCGAGGGCAAGACGGGCGAGGCGCTGGTCGTCGAGCTCGAGCGCCGTCTCGACGCCCTGGTCCTGCGTTCGGGCATCGCCCGCACCATCTACCAGGCCCGTCAGATGGTCGTCCACGGCCACATCCAGGTCAACGGTGGCAAGGTCGACAAGCCGTCCTTCCGCGTCCGTCCCGACGACGTCGTGATGGTCCGCGAGAAGTCGCGCAACAAGACCCTGTTCCAGGTGGCCCGCGAGGGTGGCTTCGCCCCCGACGGCGAGACCCCGCGCTACCTGCAGGTCAACCTGAAGGCCCTGGCCTTCCGCCTGGACCGCGACCCGAACCGCAAGGAGATCCCGGTCGTCTGCGACGAGCAGCTGGTCGTCGAGTACTACGCCCGTTGATCCTCAGCGAGCTGTAGTACCACCTCCGCGGTGTTCAGCCCGCCGCTTCCCCACCCGACACGGTGGGGGAGCCGGCGGGCTTCCGCGTGTCGGGGACCGGAGCCCGGCCGGTACGGAACGGGCGCGGCGCCCGCGGCCCGGCCAGGCCCCGTACGGCGGTGTCCCGGCGCTCGGCCAGCGCCCGGTCCACCGCCGCGTCCACCGAGAGCCGCTCGCCCTCGTCGTACCAGGCCGCGTACGCCTCCTCGCCGAGCAGCTCGCCCGCCTGCCGCGCGCACAGCGCCCGCGCCCCGTTGAAGTGCGCCGAACCGAACAGCGGCAGCCCCACCGACTGCCACACCGGCATCGCCGCCCCCTGGAGCAGCGCCGCCTCGGCCGGATCACCTTCGACCGCCGTCACCAGCGCGAGCAACTCGATCGCGAGCACCAGCCCCACCAGGTCGTGGAAGGCGTGGTTGATCGTGACGCACTCGGTGAGCAGCTCCCGTGCCGACAGCGGATCGCCGTCCGTCAGCGCCGCGTAGGCCAGGACGTACAGCGCGTACGCCCGGGTCCACCGCTCGCCGCGCTCCTCGCAGACCTCCCGCACCTCCGCGCACAGCGCGACCGCGCCCTCCAGATCACCCCGGAAGGCCCGCGCCATCGCCAGCTCCACCTGCCCCATCAGGACGTTGCTGTTCAGCTCGCCGATCTCCCGGTACGCGTCGAGCGCCCGTCCGATCAGCTCCTCGGCCCGCGGCAGGTCGTCCGAGAGCAGCGCCATGCATCCCATGCGGTGCGTCGCGTACGCCTCGGCCACCGCGTTCCCGGTGATCCGGGCCCGCTCCCGGCATTCGTGCAGTGCCGCCACCGCCGCCGTCGGATCGCCCTGCAGGATCGCCACGTAACCGAGCACCCACAGCGCCTTCAGGCGCGCCTCCTCGTGCAGCGCGACCGGCTGGTGCGAGGAGGCGCCGAGCGCCCGGTCCAGCCAGTGCCGGCCCTCCGACAGACGTCCGCAGCCCGCCCAGTAGAACCAGAGCGTCCCCGCCAGGTGCTGGCCGAGCATGGAGTCCTCGGGCGACTCCAGGCACAGTTCCAGCGCCGCGCGCAGATTCGGCAGCGCCACGTCGGTGACCGCGGCGACCTCGGCCTGCCGCGGGCTGAACCACTCCAGCTCGCACCAGGTCGCGAGCCCCATGTACCAGTCCCGGTGCCGGCGCCGCATCCGCTCGGTGTCGTCGAGCGCCGCCAGCCACTCCGCCCCGTACGCCCCGACCGTGCCGAGCATCCGGAAGCGCGGGCCCGCCGCCGTGTCCTCGCGGGACACCAGGGACTGCGCGAGCAGCTCCCCGAGCACGTCGAGCACCCGGTCCGCGGGCAGCCCCGGGCCCCCGCACACGTACTCCACCGCCTCCAGGTCGAAGGGCCCCGCGAACACCGAGAGCCGTGCCCACAGCAGCCGCTCCTCCGGAGTGCACAGCTCATGGCTCCAGCCGATGGCCGTCCGCAGCGTCTGGTGCCGGGGGAGCGCGCCGCGCCGTCCGCCGTCGAGCAGCCGGAACCGGTCCTCAAGGCGCCGAAGCAGCTGCTCCGGGGTCAGCAACGGCAGCCGCGCCGCCGCCAGTTCGAGCGCCAGCGGGATCCCGTCGAGGCGCCGGCACAGCTCCCGCAGCGCCTGGGCGTCCCCGGCCGGAGGCGCCCCCGCCTCCACCGCCCGCCCGGTCAGCAGCTCCCGCGCGTCCGCGGCGCCCATCGGCGCCAGCGTGCACACCGCCTCGCCGTCCACCCGCAGCGGCCGGCGCCCGGCCGCGAGCACCGTGAGCCCCGGACAGCCGGCGAGCAGCTCCCGCAGCAGCCCCGCGCACTCCTCCACCAAGTGCTCGAAACCGTCCACGACAAGCAGCAGCCGCAGCTCCGCGAGGTGTTCCAGGAGCACCTCGCGCGGCCCGCGCACGGTGTGGTCGGTCAGCCCGAGCGCCTCCATCAGGGCATGTGCCACCAGGCCCGGATCGCGCAGCGCGGACAGCTCCACGAGCCGCACCCCGTCGACGTAGCGTTTCTGCAGCGCCGAGGCGGCCCGCAGGGCCAGGCGCGTCTTGCCCACCCCGCCCACCCCGACGACCGTGACCAGCCGGAACTCGGCGAGCATCCGGGCCAGTTGGTCCTGTTCGGCGGCCCGGCCCACGAACCGGTTCGGTTCCGCCGGAAGATTGCTCCGTCGCATGGCACACGGAGCGTACTCATCCGCGCGCACTCCGTACAATCGGTGTCGGCAACTCCCCTCCGCGCGAGCGCTTATGCGGTACGGCCGCCAACCGCGGGCGCGATAGGGTCGGAGGACGCATACACACGGGTCCGACGACCGTCCGGGACCCGACGACAGCAGAGAGCGGTGCAGAGTGACCGGTGGTGAGGTTGCCGGGCTCCTGGTGGCCGTGTTCTGGGCGATCCTCGTCTCCTTCCTTGCCGTGGTGCTGGTGAGGCTGGCGCAGACGCTCCGGGCGACCACCAGGCTCGTGGCGGACGTGACCGAGCAGGCCGTGCCGCTGCTCGCCGACGCCTCCGCGACCGTGCGCTCCGCACAGACCCAGCTGGACAAGGTCGACGCCATCGCGTCCGACGTCCAGGAGGTCACCTCCAACGCCTCCGCGCTCGCCGGCACCGTGGCCTCCACCTTTGGCGGCCCGCTCGTCAAGGTCGCCGCCTTCGGCTACGGCGTGCGCCGGGCCCTGGGCCGCAGCCGTCAGGACGGGCCGCCCGCGGACGACCGGCGTACTGTGATCGTCGGTCGTACCGTGCCGTCCGCCAGACGCCGGAAGCAGAAGGGCTGAGCACGATGTTCCGCCGTACGTTCTGGTTCACCGCGGGCGCGGCCGCCGGTGTGTGGGCCACCACCAAGGTCAACCGGAAGCTCAAGGAGCTGACACCGGAGAGCCTGGCCGCGCAGGCGGCGAACAAGGCCGTCGAGGCCGGACACCGGCTCAAGGACTTCGCTCTCGACGTGCGGGCGACCATGGTCCAGCGGGAGGCCGAGCTCGGCGAGGCCCTCGGCCTGGACAGCGCGCCACCCGCGGAGCAGGAGCGCGGGCTTCCCGCCCAGCGCCGCAGGGCCGCGCTCGGGAGCCGCCCCGCCCAGGACACGACCACCTACTCGATCTCGTACAACCGAAACCGGAATGAGGACCACTGATGGAGTCGGCTGAAATCCGCCGCCGCTGGCTGAGCTTCTTCGAGGAGCGCGGGCACACCGTCGTCCCTTCGGCGTCGCTCATCGCGGACGACCCGACTCTGCTGCTCGTCCCGGCCGGCATGGTGCCGTTCAAGCCCTACTTCCTGGGTGAGGTCAAGCCGCCCTTCGCGCGCGCCTCCAGCGTGCAGAAGTGCGTGCGCACGCCCGACATCGAAGAGGTCGGCAAGACCACCCGCCACGGCACGTTCTTCCAGATGTGCGGCAACTTCTCCTTCGGCGACTACTTCAAGGAAGGCGCCATCAAGCTCGCCTGGGAGCTGCTGACCACCCCGGTCGAGCACGGCGGCTACGGCCTTGAGCCGGAGAAGCTCTGGATCACGGTCTACCAGGACGACGATGAGGCCGAGCAGATCTGGCGCGACGTCGTGGGCGTGCCCGCCGAGCGCATCCAGCGCCTCGGCAAGAAGGACAACTTCTGGTCCATGGGCGTCCCCGGCCCCTGCGGCCCCTGCTCCGAGATCAACTACGACCGCGGCCCCGAGTTCGGCGTCGAGGGCGGCCCGGCCGTCAACGACGAGCGGTACGTCGAGATCTGGAACCTCGTCTTCATGCAGTACGAGCGGGGCCAGGGCATCGGCAAGGAGGACTTCGAGATCCTCGGCGACCTGCCGTCCAAGAACATCGACACCGGCCTCGGCCTCGAGCGCCTGGCGATGATCCTCCAGGGCGTGCAGAACATGTACGAGACGGACACCCTCAAGGTCGTCATCGACAAGGCCACCGAGCTCACCGGCGTCGCCTACGGCAAGGCCCACGACTCGGACGTCTCGCTGCGCGTGGTCGCCGACCACATGCGCACCTCCGTCATGCTCATCGGCGACGGCGTCACCCCCGGCAACGAGGGCCGCGGCTACGTGCTGCGCCGCATCATGCGCCGCGCCGTCCGCAACATGCGTCTGCTCGGCGCCACCGGCCCGGTCGTCGGCGAGCTCGTCGACACGGTCATCCGCACCATGGGCGAGCAGTACCCGGAGCTGGAGACCGACCGCAAGCGCATCGAGACGGTCGCCCTCGCCGAGGAGGCCGCGTTCCTCAAGGCCCTCAAGGGCGGCACCAACATCCTCGACACCGCCGTCACCGAGACCAAGGCCGCCGGCGGCACGGTCCTGGCCGGCGACAAGGCCTTCCTGCTCCACGACACCTGGGGCTTCCCGATCGACCTCACCCTGGAGATGGCCGCCGAACAGGGCCTCTCCGTGGACGAGGACGGCTTCCGCCGCCTGATGAAGGAGCAGCGGGAGCGCGCCAAGGCCGACGCCCTGGCCAAGAAGACCGGCCACGCCGACCTCACCTCGTACCGCGAGATCGCCGACTCGGCCGGTGCCACCAGCTTCACCGGCTACACCAACACCGAGGGCGAGACCACGGTCGTCGGTCTGCTCGTCAACGGTGTCCCGTCGCCGGCCGCCTCGGAGGGCGACGAGGTCGAGGTCGTCCTCGACCGCACCCCGTTCTACGCCGAGGGCGGCGGCCAGCTCGCCGACCAGGGCCGGATCAAGCTGCACTCCGGCGCCGTCATCGAGATCCGCGACGTGCAGCAGCCGGTCCCCGGCGTCTCCGTGCACAAGGGTTCGGTGCAGGTCGGCGAGGTGACCGTGGGCGCCACCGCCTACGCCGCCATCGACGTGCGCCGCCGCCGGGCCATCGCCCGCGCCCACAGCGCCACCCACCTGACCCACCAGGCGCTGCGCGACGCCCTCGGCCCGACCGCCGCCCAGGCCGGTTCGGAGAACTCCCCGGGCCGCTTCCGCTTCGACTTCGGTTCGCCGAACGCCGTCCCCGGTGCCGTCCTCACGGACGTCGAGCAGAAGATCAACGAGGTGCTCGCCCGCGAGCTGGACGTGCACGCCGAGGTCATGCCGATCGACGAGGCCAAGCGCCAGGGCGCCATCGCCGAGTTCGGCGAGAAGTACGGCGAGCAGGTCCGCGTCGTCACCATCGGCGACTTCTCCAAGGAGCTGTGCGGCGGCACCCACGTGCACAACACCGCCCAGCTCGGCCTGGTGAAGCTGCTCGGCGAGTCGTCGATCGGCTCGGGCGTGCGCCGTATCGAGGCCCTCGTCGGCGTCGACGCGTACCACTTCCTCGCCCGTGAGCACACGGTCGTCGCCCAGCTCCAGGAGCTGGTCAAGGGCCGCCCGGAGGAGCTGCCGGAGAAGATCTCCTCGATGCTCGGCAAGCTGAAGGACGCCGAGAAGGAGATCGAGAAGTTCCGCGCCGAGAAGGTGCTCCAGGCCGCCGCCGGTCTGGTCGACTCGGCCCGGGACATCCACGGCGTCGCCCTGGTCACCGGCCAGGTCCCGGACGGCACCGGCGCCGACGACCTGCGCCGGCTGGTCCTCGACGTCCGCGGCCGCATTCCGTCCGACCGCCCGGCCGTCGTGGCCCTGTTCACCACGGCCAACGGCAAGCCGCTCACGGTCATCGCCACCAACGAGGCCGCCCGCGAGCGCGGCCTCAAGGCCGGCGAGCTGGTCCGCACGGCCGCCAAGACCCTCGGCGGCGGCGGTGGCGGCAAGCCGGACGTCGCCCAGGGCGGCGGCCAGAACCCGGAGGCCGTCGGCGAGGCCATGGCCGCCGTCGAGCGCCTCGTCGTGGAGACGGCGTGACGATGCGCCGAGGACGTCGGATCGCCGTCGACGTCGGGGACGCCCGGATCGGGGTCGCCTCGTGCGACCCCGACGGGGTCCTGGCCACGCCGGTGGAGACCGTGCCGGGGCGTGACGTCCCGGCCGCCCACCGGCGGCTGCGCCAGATCGTCGAGGAGTACGAGCCGATCGAGGTCGTCGTGGGCCTGCCCCGCTCGCTCAGCGGGCGGGAGGGCCCGGCCGCGACCAAGGTCCGCGCCTTCGCCCGCGAGATGGCCAAGGGCATCGCGCCCGTCCCGGTCCGGCTCGTCGACGAGCGGATGACCACGGTCACGGCGACCCAGGGCCTGCGGGCCTCGGGCGTGAAGTCCAAGAAGGGACGGTCCGTGATCGACCAGGCCGCCGCTGTGATCATCCTGCAGAACGCTCTTGAGTCCGAACGGGTATCAGGTAATCCGCCCGGCGAGGGCGTCGAAGTGGTCATCTGATCGCGATACGGTAACGTTCCGCGCGATGCGGCGGTGTTCGAACAGCTGCCGCACAACGTAGAGGCGGAACGTCCGGAAGCCTCGCGGCTGTTTGGGGATCGATGACTGAGTATGGCCGGAGCCCCGGCTCCGAACCGTGGCACCCCACGGACCCCTTGTACGGGGACCAGGGGTGGGAAGGCCAGCAGCAGTACCCGCAGCAGCAGTACCAGCAGCAGGCTCCGTACGGCGGGCAGGACCCGTACGCCCAGCAGCAGCCGTACGCCGGCGACCCGTACGGGCAGCAGCCTCAGCAGCACCCGCAGGCCCAGCAGCACCCGCACCCCCAGCAGCCGCAGCAGCACCAGCAGGGCTACGACCAGTACGGCGGTCAGCAGTACGGCGGTCAGCAGTACGGGAACCCGGCCGGTTACGACACGCCCGGGTATCCCGCACAGCAGTACGACGGCAACTGGGAGACGGGCCAGGCGGCGATGCCGTACAACGCCCCGCCCGCCGATCCGTACGGCGGCGGGCAGCCCGACCTCTACGGCACTCCCGAGGCCTACCCGCCGCCGCAGCCCCCCGGCCGGCGCCAGGTGCCGCAGCAGCCGGTGACCGACTGGGACGCGGAGCCGGAGGAGGAGAACCACCCCTTCTTCACCGGCGAGGACGCCTCCGGCAACGAGTCCCGTCGCTACGACGACGAGGACGCGTACGACGACGAGTACGAGGACGACGAGCCGGAGGGCCGCAGTTCCGGACGCCGCGGCGGGAAGAACGGCCGGGGCGGCAAGGGCGAGAAGGGCAAGAAGGCCAAGAACGGCATGGCCTGCCTGGTCGTCGCGGTCGTCCTGGTCGGCGGCGTGGGCGGCCTCGGCTATGTCGGCTACCAGTTCTGGCAGGGCCGTTTCGCCGCCGCGCCCGACTACACCGGCCAGGGCAGCGGGGGCGTCCAGGTGGAGATCCCCAAGGGCGCCGGCGGCTACGAGATCGGCAACATCCTGAAGAAGGCCGGCGTCGTCAAGAGCGTCGACGCCTTCGTCTCCGCCCAGCAGAAGAACCCCCAGGGCATGACGATCCAGGCGGGCGTCTACACGCTGAAGAAGGAGATGTCGGCGGAGAGCGCGGTCTTGCTGATGCTCAACCCGGCGAGCCAGAGCAACCTCGTCATTCCCGAGGGCAGGCGCAACGTCTGGGTGTACGCGGAGATCGACAAGCGACTCGAACTCGAACCCGGCACGACCCAGGGCATCGCGAAGGCGAAGGCGAACGAGCTCGGCCTGCCGGACTGGGCGAAGAACCACAAGAACGTCAAGGACCCGCTGGAGGGCTTCCTCTTCCCGGCGAAGTATCCGGTCGCCAAGGGCAGCAAGCCCGAGGACGCCCTGCGCAAGATGGTGTCCCGCGCGAACCAGGAGTACGCGAAGTTCGACCTGGAGGCCAAGGCCAAGGCGCTCGGCGTCGAGGGTCCCTGGGAGCTCGTCACCATCGCCAGTCTGGTCCAGGCGGAGGGCACGTCGCACGACGACTTCCGCAAGATGGCCGAGGTCGTCTACAACCGGCTCAAGCCGTCGAACCCGCAGACCTACGGCGGGCTCGAGTTCGACTCGACGTACAACTACATCAAGAACCAGAGCACGGTCGACCTGTCGCTCACGGCGCTGCGGAAGTACGAGAACCCGTACAACACGTACTACGTCAAGGGCCTGCCGCCCGGTCCGATCAGCAACCCCGGCGTCCAGGCGATGACGGGCGCGGTCGAGCCGACGCACGACGGCTGGTACTACTTCATCTCGCTCGACGGGAAGACCTCCCAGTTCACGAAGACGAACGCGGAGCACCAGAAGCTCGTCGAGAAGTTCAACGAGTCGAGGAAGAACTGATGGCGGCAGCCCGCCGGGCGGCCGTGCTCGGCTCGCCCATCGCCCACTCGCTCTCCCCGGTCCTGCACCGGGCGGCGTACGCCGAACTCGGCCTCGACGACTGGTCCTACGGCCGCTTCGAGGTCGACGAGGCCGCGCTGCCCGGGTTCGTCGGCGAGCTCGACGACTCCTGGGCCGGGCTCTCGCTGACCATGCCGCTCAAGCGGGCGGTCATCCCGCTGCTCGACGAGATCACCGACACCGCGGCCTCGGTCGAGGCCGTCAACACGGTGGTGTTCACGGACGACGGGCGCCGGATCGGCGACAACACCGACATCCCCGGCATGATCGCCGCGCTGCGCGAGCGGGGCGTCGAGAAGACCGACTCCGCCGCGGTCCTCGGCGCGGGCGCCACCGCCTCCTCGGCGCTCGCCGCCCTCGCCCGGATCTGCTCGGGGCCGGTCACCGCGTACGTACGGAGCGCGGCGCGCGCCGACGAGATGCGCGGCTGGGGCGAACGGCTCGGCGTGGACGTGCGCACCGCCGCCTGGGGCGACGCGGCGGAGGCCTTCGCCGCGCCGCTGGTGATCGCGACGACCCCGGCCGGGACCACGGACGCCCTGGCCGACGCCGTCCCCGCCGCCCCCGGCACGCTCTTCGACGTGCTCTACGACCCCTGGCCGACGCGTCTCGCCGCCGCCTGGTCGGCGCGCGGCGGAAAGCTCGTGGGCGGGCTCGACCTGCTCGTCCACCAGGCGGTGCTCCAGGTGGAGCAGATGACGGGCCGCACACCGGCGCCGCTGGCCGCGATGCGGGCCGCGGGCGAACAGGCGCTCGCCGAGCGCTGAGCGCCGGCGGAGGAACCGGAGGCCTCACCCTGACCTGTGAGGCCTCACCCCGACCGGTGAGACCTCACTCGACTCGTGAGACGCGCGTCCCGACCCGTGGACCGGCGATCGATCGGCCGCCCGGACGTGGGAGGATCAGGGGAGGCGGGCCCGGGCCGCGCACCCTGGTCCAGCCTCGCAGTGCCCAGGCGCGAGCATGAGGAGCATCGTTGAGCAGGTTGCGTTGGCTGACGGCGGGGGAGTCGCACGGCCCCGCGCTGGTCGCGACCCTTGAGGGACTTCCGGCCGGTGTTCCGGTCACCACGGAGCTGGTGGCCGACCATCTCGCCCGGCGGCGCCTCGGCTATGGACGCGGTGCCCGCATGAAGTTCGAGCAGGACGAGGTCACCTTCCTGGGTGGTGTCCGGCACGGGCTCTCGCTGGGCTCGCCGATCGCCGTCATGGTCGGCAACACCGAGTGGCCCAAGTGGGAGAAGGTCATGTCGGCCGACCCGGTCGACCCCGCCGAGCTCAAGGAGACCGGCCGCAACGCGCCGCTCACCCGCCCGCGGCCCGGCCACGCCGACCTGGCCGGCATGCAGAAGTACGGCTTCGACGAGGCCCGGCCGATCCTGGAGCGCGCCAGCGCCCGCGAGACCGCCGCCCGCGTCGCGCTCGGCGCCGTCGCCCGCTCCTTCCTGAAGGAGGCGGCCGGCATCGAGATCGTCTCCCACGTGGTGGAGCTCGCCGCGGCGAAGGCCCCGTACGGCGTCTACCCGACCCCGGCGGACGTCGAGAAGCTCGACGCCGACCCTGTGCGCTGCCTCGACGCCGACGCGTCGAAGGCGATGGTCGCCGAGATCGACCAGGCCCACAAGGACGGCGACACGCTCGGTGGTGTCGTCGAGGTCCTCGCGTACGGCGTGCCGGTCGGCCTCGGTTCGCATGTGCACTGGGACCGGCGGCTCGACGCGCGGCTCGCCGCCGCGCTCATGGGCATCCAGGCCATCAAGGGCGTCGAGGTCGGCGACGGCTTCGAGCTCGCCCGCGTGCCCGGCTCGAAGGCCCACGACGAGATCGTGCGCACCGAGGACGGCATCAGGCGCACCTCCGGCCGCGCCGGCGGCACCGAGGGCGGTCTGACCACCGGTGAGCTGCTGCGCGTGCGCGCCGCGATGAAGCCCATCGCGACCGTCCCGCGCGCGCTCGCCACGATCGACGTCGCCACCGGCGAGGCCGCGGCCGCGCACCACCAGCGCTCCGACGTCTGCGCCGTGCCGGCCGCCGGCATCGTCGCCGAGGCCATGGTCGCGCTGGTCCTCGCGGACGCGGTCCTGGAGAAGTTCGGCGGCGACTCGGTCCCCGAGACCCGCCGCAACGTGCAGTCGTACCTCGACCACCTCCAGATCCGGTGACCGGCGGCCCGCTGGTCGTCCTCGTCGGCCCGATGGGCTCCGGCAAGTCCACGGTGGGCGCGCTGCTCGCCGAGCGGCTCGGCGCCGCGTACCGGGACACCGACGCGGACATCGTCGCCGCCGAGGGACGCGAGATCTCGGACATCTTCGTCGAGGACGGCGAGGAGCACTTCCGCGCCCTGGAGCGCGCGGCCGTGGCCACCGCCCTGGCCGAGCACGAGGGCGTCCTCGCGCTCGGCGGCGGCGCCGTGCTCGACGCCGGCACCCGCGAGCTGCTCGCGCCGCTGCCCGTCGCGTACCTCTCGATGGACATCGAGGCCGCCGTCCGCCGGGTCGGCCTCGGCGCCGCCCGGCCGCTGCTCACCGTCAACCCGCGTCGGCAGTGGCGCGAACTGATGGACGCGCGCCGCCATCTGTACGAAGAAGTCGCGAGCGTCGTGGTCGCCACCGACGAGCGCACGCCCGAAGAGGTCGCCGACGCGATCCTCGACGCACTGGAGTTGAAGGACGTATGACGGACCAGGAAGTGACCCGTATCCAGGTCGGCGGCTCCGCGGGCACCGATCCGTACGAGGTGCTGGTCGGCCGGCAGCTGCTCGGTGAGCTCGGTGGGCTGATCGGCCCGCAGGTCAAGCGCGTGGCCGTGATCCACCCGGAGGCGCTCGCCGAGACGGGCGAGGCGCTGCGCGCCGACCTCGCCGACCAGGGCTACGAGGCCGTCGCCATCCAGGTGCCCAACGCCGAGGAGGCGAAGACCGCCGAGGTCGCCGCCTACTGCTGGAAGGCGCTCGGGCAGACCGGCTTCACCCGCAGCGACGTCATCGTGGGCGTCGGCGGCGGCGCCACCACCGACCTGGCCGGCTTCGTCGCCGCGACCTGGCTGCGCGGTGTGCGCTGGATCGCGGTGCCCACCACTGTGCTCGGCATGGTCGACGCGGCCGTCGGTGGCAAGACCGGCATCAACACCGCCGAGGGCAAGAACCTCGTCGGCGCCTTCCACCCGCCGGCCGGTGTGCTGTGCGACCTGGCCGCGCTCGAATCGCTGCCGGTGCACGACTACGTCTCCGGGCTCGCCGAGATCATCAAGGCCGGCTTCATCGCCGACCCGGTCATCCTCGACCTGATCGAGGCCGACCCCGAGGCCGCCCGCACCCCGGCGGGCCCGCACACCGCCGAGCTGCTCGTGCGCTCGATCAAGGTCAAGGCCGAGGTCGTCTCCGGCGACCTCAAGGAGGCCGGCCGCCGCGAGATCCTCAACTACGGACACACCCTGGCGCACGCGATCGAGAAGAACGAGCGCTACAAGTGGCGCCACGGTGCCGCCGTCTCCGTCGGCATGGTCTTCGCCGCCGAGCTCGGCCGGCTGGCCGGCCGTCTCGACGACGCCACCGCCGACCGGCACCGCGCCGTCCTGGAGTCCGTCGGCCTGCCGCTCACCTACCGCGGCGACCAGTGGGCGAAGCTCCTGGAGACCATGAAGGTCGACAAGAAGTCCCGCGGCGACCTGCTGCGCTTCATCGTCCTCGACGGCCTCGCCAAGCCCGCGGTCCTCGAGGGCCCCGACCCGGCGGTGCTCATCGCGGCGTACGGCGAGGTGTCCGCGTGAGCGAGCCGCGCCGCGTCAGGCGCGTCCTCGTCCTGAACGGCCCGAACCTCGGCCGGCTCGGCTCCCGCGAGCCCGACATCTACGGCGCCACGTCCTACAAGGGCCTGGTGGAGTCCTGCCGCACGCTCGGCGAGCAGCTGGGCTTCGACGTCGAGGTGCGCGAGACCAACGACGAGGGGGAGATGATCCGCTGGCTGCACGAGGCCGCCGACGGCTCCCTCCCGGTCGTCCTCAACCCCGGCGCGTTCACCCACTACTCGTACGGGATGCGCGACGCGGCCGCCCAGCGCACGGCGCCGCTGATCGAGGTGCACATCTCCAACCCGTACACCCGCGAGGAGTTCCGCCACACCTCGGTGGTCGCCGCCGTGGCCACCGGCACCATCGCCGGCTTCGGCATCGGCTCCTACCGCCTGGCACTGCGCGCGCTGGCAGAGGAACTGGACGCCTGAGCCAGGGAGTGTCTTGCCCTCACCCCCACGGGTGAGGGCTCGCACCCCCGGCCGATTCCGCCGGGCCGTTTCCCCTGGGGAAGGCGGGGGCGGTAACGTTCCGGCAACGACGGAAACAGGGCCGGCAGGGAACGGAGTGGGGCACCGGATGCAGCACGGAATGGGGGCTCCGCTGCCACCGCAGGAACCCGCGGGCCGCACCGGCTGGGCACAGGGCCCGCACATCCACGCCCCCGGCGCGCCGCTCCAGGGCGGGCACCCGCCCGTGCCGCCCCCGCCGGTGCCCGGGCACCACCAGCCCTATCCGCCGCCGCCGGCCCCGCAGGGCCCGCCGCCCGGATGGGGCGGGGCCCCCGCCGGGCAGGCCACCGGGCACATCACCGTGCCGCCCCCGGTCACCGGCACCGGCGGCGCGACCATAGCCGTGCTGCTCATCGGCCCGGCGGGTGCGGGCAAGACGACCGTCGCCCGCCACTGGGCCGGCCGCCGGCCCGTGCCGACCGCCCACATCAGCCTCGACGACGTCCGCGAATGGGTCGTGTCCGGCTTCGCCGACCCCCAGTCGGGCTGGAACGAGAACTCCGAGGCGCAGTACCGGCTCGCCCGCCGCACCTGCGGCTTCGCCGCCCGCAACTTCCTCGCCAACGGCATCTCCTGCATCCTCGACGACGCCGTCTTCCCGGACTGGCCGGTCGTCGGCCTCGGCGGCTGGAAGCGCCATGTCGGCCCCGGGCTGCTCCCGGTCGTGCTGCTGCCCGGCCTGGACATCGTCCTGGAGCGCAACGCCGAGCGCAGCGGCAACCGGCGCCTCGCCGACGAGGAGGTCGCCGCGATCCACGGCCGGATGGCCGGCTGGTACGGCTCCGGGCTTCCGATCATCGACAACTCGACGTACGACGTGGAGACCACCGCCCGGGTCCTGGACGACGTCCTCGCCCGCGCGATCTCCGGCCAGCCGCCGGCTTAGGGGCCTGTCCGGAAAGTCCCGCCCGGCTCACCGTGCCCGGTCGGGCGTCCACAACAGGCCGGGGTGCCCGGGCGCTCGTAGGCTCGGAGCATGTCAGAGGTGTATGCGGACCGCCGGATCCGGCTGCGCGACCGGTGCGCGGCCGCGGGCAGCCCGGCGGCCCTGGTCTCCCGCCCCGCCAATGTCCGCTATCTCACGGGCGGTTCGCCCGCCGGGGCCGTGCTGCTGCTCGGGCCCGACGAGGACGTGCTGCTCTGCCCCACCGCGCCGGGCGACGATCCGGCCGACGGGCACCTCGACGACCAGCTGCGCCGCCTCGTCGTGCCCGGCGACGGCGGGGACCCGGCGGTCGCGGCCGCCGGCTTCGCCCGCAAGGCCGGGGCCGACGCCCTCTCCGTCGAGGAGCACCATCTGACCGTGGCAAGGCACCGCGCCATGGGCGCCGCCGCGCACGGGCTGCGGCTCGCCGACCTGTCCTGCGCCGTCGAGCAGCTGCGGATCGTCAAGGACGAGGACGAGATCGGCTGTCTGCGGATCGCCGCCGAGATCGCCGACCAGGCGCTCGGCGAGCTCCTGGAGTCGATCCTGGTCGGCCGCACCGAGCGGCACCTGGCCCTGGAACTGGAGCGGCGCCTTGTCGACCACGGCGCCGACGGGCCGGCCTTCGCGACCTCCGTCGCCACCGGGCCGCACTCCGGCCGGGCCGCGCACCGGCCCACCGACCGGCGGGTCGAGGAGGGCGACTTCCTCACCGTCTGCCTCGGCGCCACCTACCGCGGCTACCGCTGCGAGATCGGCCGCACCTTCGTCATCGGGACCACCCCGGCCGACTGGCAGATCGAGCTGTACGACCTCGTCTTCGCCGCTCAGCGGGCCGGCCGCGAGGCACTCGTCCCCGGCGCCGAGTACCGCGACGTCGACCGGGCGGCCCGGCAGATCCTCGCCGGGGCCGGCCACGGCGATACCACCACCGCCCTCACCGGGCACGGTGTGGGCCTGGAAATCGACGAGGACCCGCAGCTCGCACCCGCGGCCATGGGTAAACTGGACGCTTGCGTGCCGGTCACCGTCGAACCGGGGGTCCACCTCCCGGGCCGGGGCGGGGTCCGGATCGATGACACGCTCGTCGTACGCCAGGAGGCGGACGGCGGACCCGAGCTACTCACCATCACGACCAAGGAACTGCTCGCGCTCTAGCCCGCGCCGTTCCTCTTGGTCCACGTCAGTACCAGGAGATTCCGCAACCGTGGCTTCCACGAACGACCTCAAGAACGGCATGGTGCTCAAGCTCGAAGGCGGCCAGCTCTGGTCCGTCGTCGAGTTCCAGCACGTCAAGCCCGGCAAGGGCCCGGCCTTCGTGCGCACCAAGCTCAAGAACGTGCTGTCCGGCAAGGTCGTCGACAAGACCTTCAACGCGGGTGTGAAGGTCGACACCGCCACCATCGACCGCCGTGACATGCAGTTCTCCTACATGGACGGCGAGTACTTCGTCTTCATGGACATGGAGACCTACGACCAGCTGCCCGTCGACAGGAAGGCCGTCGGCGACGCCGCCAACTTCCTCATCGAGGGCTTCACGGCCTCCGTCGCGCGCCACGAGGGCGAGGTGCTCTACGTGGAGCTCCCGGCCGCCGTCGTGCTGGAGATCCAGCACACCGACCCGGGCGTCCAGGGCGACCGCTCCACCGGCGGCACCAAGCCCGCCACGCTGGAGACCGGCCACGAGATCCAGGTCCCGCTCTTCGTCACCACCGGTGAGAAGGTCAAGGTCGACACCCGCACCAGCGCCTACCTCGGCCGGGTGAACGACTAACCGTGGCCGCCCGGAGCAAGGCCCGCAGGCGGGCCTTCCAGATTCTGTTCGAGGCCGACCAGCGAGGTGCCTCGGTGCAGGAGGTCCTCGCGGACCAGGTCCGGCTGCACCGGTCCGACAACCGCCAGCCGCCGGTGAACGACTTCACCATGCAGCTCGTCGAGGGCTACGCGAAGCACGTGGCCCGGATCGACGAGCTCATCGCGACCTACGCGGTGGACTGGGACCTCGACCGGATGCCGGTCACCGACCGGAACATCGTGCGCCTCGCCGCGTACGAGCTGATCTGGGAGGACGGCACCCCGGACGCCGTGGCGATCGACGAGGCCGTGAACCTCGCCAAGGAGTTCTCCACGGACGAGTCGCCGACCTTCGTCAACGGTCTGCTCGCGCGCTTCAAGGACCTGAAGCCGCGCCTGCGCCGGGACGGCGCGGACGCCTAGGCCACGGCCTGGTCCCGCACGCCCCCCTGGCAGTCGAAAGGGGCCCGCAGCACCTCGGGTGCTGCGGGCCCCTTCGTCGTACCGCCGAACCGGTACGCGGAAACGCCGGGGCCCCGGGAGTCGAGGTGACTCCCGGGGCCCCGGCGGCACGTTTCTGCGGTGACCTGGCAGGTCAGTTGGCGTCCTCGTGGGCGACCGCGCGGCGCGCGTCCGCGTCGAGCACGCCCCAGCTGATCAGCTGCTCGGTGAGGACCGAGGGGGACTGGTCGTAGATGACGGCGAGGGTGCGCAGGTCGTCCTGGCGGATCGACAGCACCTTGCCGTTGTAGTCGCCGCGCTGCGACTGGATCGTCGCCGCGTAGCGCTGGAGCGGGCCGGCCTTCTCCGCGGGGACGTGGGCCAGGCGCTCCAGGTCCAGGACCAGCTTCGGCGGCGGCTCGGCGGCACCGCCAGGGGTCGTGCCCGGCAGCAGTTCCTGCACCGGCACGCCGTAGAAGTCCGCCAGCTCGGCCAGGCGCTGCACCGTCACGGCGCGGTCACCACGCTCGTACGAACCGACCACGACCGCCTTCCAGCGGCCCTGGGACTTCTCCTCCACCCCGTGGAGGGAAAGGCCCTGCTGGGTGCGGATCGCACGGAGTTTGGCCCCGAGCTGCTTTGCGTATTCGCTGGACATAACGCTCCCGGACGCTGAGACGACGTTGCGGCTGCGCCGCGCGGCTGGTAACTCACTGTGAGGTTACGCAGCGTGACACTCTCCCGTCAAGCCGAATGGTCCATACCGCCTCCTCCCGGGGGACGGCGCGCGGAGTGGCGGCCCGGGGGCGAGCGGGACGCCCGCACCCCCCTGGTAAGGTGGGTGGCGCAAATCCGACGTCCTTTAAGGTCCGTCCCGTGAGGCGGAGAAGGAGGTCCGTTTTCATATGGACGCACAGCAGCAGTACGGCGAGACGGCGCGGCCCGTTCTGGAGGCCCCCGACATCGCACGGGTCCTGACCCGTATCGCCCACGAGATCGTCGAGCGCGCCAAGGGCGCCGACGACGTGGTCCTCCTCGGCATCCCCACCCGCGGCGTGTACCTCGCCCGCCGGCTGGCCGAGAAGCTCGACTCCATCACCGGCGGCAAGATCCCGGTCGGTTCCCTGGACATCACCATGTACCGGGACGACCTGCGGCTGAAGCCCGCCCGCGCCATCGGCCGCACCGAGATCCCCGGTGACGGCATCGACGGGCGCCTCGTCGTCCTCGTCGACGACGTCCTCTTCTCGGGCCGCACCATCCGCGCCGCCCTCGACGCCCTCGGCGACATCGGCCGGCCGCGCGCCGTCCAGCTCGCCGTCCTCGTCGACCGCGGCCACCGCGAGCTGCCCATCCGCGCCGACTACGTCGGCAAGAACCTCCCCACGTCGCTGCGGGAGACGGTCAAGGTCCTGCTCGCCGAGGAGGACGGTCGCGACACCGTGCTGCTCGGCAGCCAGCCCGCCTCCTGACACCTTCACCGGCCCCCCGCGGGAGCCGGGGCACCCCCCTGCGCCCCCGCATGCCCTCACCCTCCCCACCACGGAGCGAAACCCCGATGATGCGTCACCTCATCTCGGCCGCCGACCTCACCCGCGACGACGCCGTCCTGATCCTCGACACCGCCGAGGAGATGGCCCGGGTGGCCGACCGGCCCATCAAGAAGCTGCCGACCCTGCGCGGCCGGACCATCTGCAACCTGTTCTTCGAGGACTCCACCCGCACCCGGATCTCCTTCGAGGCGGCCGAGAAGCGCCTGTCCGCGGACGTCATCAACTTCGCCGCCAAGGGCTCCAGCGTCTCCAAGGGCGAATCCTTGAAGGACACCGCGCAGACCCTGGAGGCGATGGGCGTCGACGCCGTCGTCATCCGGCACAGCGCCTCCGGCGCCCCGTACCGCCTGGCCACCTCCGGCTGGATCGACGCCCCCGTCATCAACGCCGGCGACGGTACCCACCAGCACCCCACCCAGGCCCTGCTCGACGCCTTCACCATGCGCCGCCGCCTGGTCGGCCGGGACGCCGGACTCGGCAAGGACCTGGCGGGCAGGCGCATCACCCTCGTCGGCGACGTGCTGCACAGCCGGGTCGCCCGCTCCAACGTCGACCTGCTGCACACCCTCGGCGCCGAGGTCACCCTGGTGGCCCCGCCCACCCTGGTCCCGGTCGGCGTCGAGACCTGGCCCTGCGAGGTGTCGTACGACCTCGACAGCGTGCTGCCGAAGTCCGACGCGGTGATGATGCTGCGTGTGCAGCGCGAGCGGATGAACGCCGCCTTCTTCCCGACCGAGCGCGAGTACTCGCGCCGCTACGGGCTCGACGGCGACCGGATGGCGAAGATGCCGGAGCACGCCATCGTCATGCACCCCGGCCCGATGGTCCGCGGCATGGAGATCACCGCCGAGGTCGCCGACTCCGACCGCTGCACGGTCGTCGAGCAGGTCGCCAACGGCGTGTCCATCCGGATGGCCGTCCTCTACCTGCTGCTCGGCGGCTCCGAGCCCGCCGCCGCCCCCGCCCCCAGCACCACCCGCACCGAGGAGAGCAAGTAAGCATGAGCAAGATCCTGATCCGCGGTGCGAAGGTGCTCGGCGGCGAGGCGCAGGACGTCCTCATCGACGGCGAGACCATCGCGGCGGTCGGTACGGGCCTGTCGGCCGAGGGCGCCCAGGTGATCGAGGCCGAGGGGCAGATCCTGCTGCCCGGCCTGGTCGACCTGCACACCCATCTGCGCGAGCCCGGCCGCGAGGACTCCGAGACCGTCCTCACCGGCACCCGCGCCGCCGCCTCCGGCGGCTACACCGCCGTCTTCGCCATGGCCAACACCCACCCCGTCGCCGACACCGCCGGTGTCGTCGAGCAGGTCTACCGCCTCGGCAAGGAGGCCGGCTACTGCGACGTGCAGCCCATCGGCGCCGTCACCGTCGGCCTGGAGGGCAGGAAGCTCGCCGAGCTCGGCGCCATGCACGACTCCGCCGCCGGCGTCACCGTCTTCTCCGACGACGGCAAGTGCGTCGACGACGCCGTGATCATGCGCCGCGCCCTGGAGTACGTGAAGGCCTTCGGCGGCGTCGTCGCCCAGCACGCCCAGGAGCCCCGCCTCACCGAGGGCGCCCAGATGAACGAGGGCGTCGTCTCCGCCGAGCTCGGCCTCGGCGGCTGGCCCGCCGTCGCCGAGGAGTCGATCATCGCCCGCGACGTCCTCCTCGCCGAGCACGTCGGCTCCCGCGTGCACATCTGCCACCTCTCCACCGCCGGCTCCGTCGAGATCGTCCGCTGGGCCAAGTCCCGCGGCATCGACGTCACCGCCGAGGTCACCCCGCACCACCTCCTCCTCACGGACGAGCTGGTCCGCTCGTACAACCCGGTCTACAAGGTCAACCCGCCGTTGCGCACCGAGCGTGACGTCATGGCGCTGCGCGAGGCCCTCGCCGACGGCACCATCGACATCGTCGCCACCGACCACGCCCCGCACCCGCACGAGGACAAGGACTGCGAGTGGGCCGCCGCCGCCATGGGCATGGTCGGCCTGGAGACCGCGCTGTCCGTGGTCCAGCAGACGATGGTCGAGACCGGCCTGCTCGACTGGGCCGGCGTCGCCGACCGGATGTCCGTGAAGCCCGCGCGGATCGGACGGGCCGACGGCCACGGACGCCCCGTCTCGGCTGGTGAGCCCGCGAACCTGACCCTGGTGGATCCGGCATACCGTGGTGTCGTGGACCCCGCCGACTTCGCCTCCCGCAGCCGTAACACCCCCTACGAGGGCCGCGAGCTTCCGGGACGCGTCACCCACACGTTCCTGCGGGGCCGGGCAACGCTCGTCGACGGGAAGCTGGCGTGACACCACTCATCCAACTGGCCGAAGCCGCCGCCGCGGCCGAACAGAAGTCCGCCGAGGTCACCGACTGGGCCGGCCGGCTCGGCTGGGTCGCCGGACTCCTGCTCTTCATCACCCTCGTCTACTGGCTGATGCGCCAGGGATGGAAGTGGCGCGGCAGCCTCCAGTCCGGCCTCCCGCCCCTCCCCGAGGTGCCGGAGACCCCCGGTGAGACCACGCTGGAGCTGAGCGGCCGCTACCACGGCTCCACCACCGCCGGACAGTGGCTCGACCGGATCGTCGCCCACGGCCTGGGCACCCGAAGCCGCGCCGAGCTCACCCTCACCGACGCCGGGATCACCGTCGTACGCCCCGGGGCGCACGACTTCCTGATCCCCGCCGCCGCCCTGCGCGAGGCCCGCCTCGACAAGGGCATCGCCGGCAAGGTCCTCACCGAGGGCGGCCTGCTCGTCGTGACCTGGGAGCACGGCGACACGCTGCTCGACTCCGGCTTCCGCGCCGACCGGGCCGCGGAGCACGCCGCCTGGGTCGAGGCGATCAACTCCATGAGCACCACGCACCACGCGCACACGCACCACGCACGCACGACGGAAGGCACCGCACGATGACGACCTCCACAAGGGGAGCTGCCAGGGTTCCCGCCGTACTCGTCCTGGAGGACGGCCGCATCTTCCGCGGCCGCGCCTACGGGGCCGTGGGGGAGACCTTCGGCGAGGCCGTGTTCTCCACCGGCATGACCGGCTACCAGGAGACCCTCACCGACCCGTCGTACCACCGCCAGGTCGTCGTGATGACCGCCCCGCACGTCGGCAACACCGGCGTCAACGACGAGGACCCCGAGTCCGCCCGCATCTGGGTCTCCGGCTACGTGGTCCGCGACCCCGCCCGCGTCCCCTCCAACTGGCGCGCGAAGCGCTCCCTCGACGAGGAGCTGCGCCACCAGGGCGTCGTCGGCATCCAGGGCATCGACACCCGCGCGCTCACCCGCCACCTGCGCGAGCGCGGCGCCATGCGCGTCGGCATCTTCTCCGGCAGCGCCCTGCCCGACGACGGCACCCTGCTCGCCGAGGTGCGCCAGCAGCCCGAGATGCAGGGCTCTGACCTCTCCGCCGAGGTCGCCACCAAGGAGACCTACGTCGTCCCGGCGATCGGTACGAAGAAGTTCACCGTCGCCGCCGTCGACCTCGGCATCAAGGGCATGACCCCGCACCGGATGGCCGAGCGCGGCATCGAGGTCCACGTGCTGCCCGCCACCGCCACCGCCGAGGACGTCTACGCCGTCCGGCCCGACGGTGTGTTCTTCTCCAACGGCCCGGGCGACCCGGCCACCGCCGACGGCCCCGTCGCCGTCATGCAGGAAGTGCTGCGCCGCAGGACCCCGCTCTTCGGCATCTGCTTCGGCAACCAGATCCTCGGCCGCGCGCTCGGCTTCGGCACGTACAAGCTGAAGTACGGCCACCGGGGCATCAACCAGCCCGTCCAGGACCGCACCACCGGCAAGGTCGAGGTCACCGCGCACAACCACGGCTTCGCCGTCGACGCGCCCCTCGACAAGATCTCCGACACGCCCTTCGGGCGCGCCGAGGTCTCCCACGTGTGCCTGAACGACAACGTCGTGGAGGGCCTCCAGCTGCTCGACCAGCCCGCGTTCTCCGTCCAGTACCACCCGGAGGCGGCCGCGGGTCCGCACGACGCCGCGTACCTCTTCGACCGCTTCGTTTCGCTGATGGAGGCCGAGCGTGCCTAAGCGCACCGACATCCAGTCCGTTCTGGTCATCGGCTCCGGCCCGATCGTCATCGGGCAGGCCGCCGAGTTCGACTACTCCGGCACCCAGGCCTGCCGGGTGCTGAAGTCCGAGGGCCTCCGGGTCATCCTGGTCAACTCCAACCCGGCCACGATCATGACCGACCCGGAGATCGCCGACGCCACCTACGTCGAGCCGATCACCCCCGAGTTCGTCGAGAAGATCATCGCCAAGGAGCGCCCCGACGCCCTCCTGCCGACGCTGGGCGGCCAGACGGCCCTCAACACGGCCATCTCCATGCACGAGCAGGGCGTCCTGGAGAAGTACGGCGTCGAGCTCATCGGCGCCAACGTGGAGGCGATCCACAAGGGCGAGGACCGCGACCTCTTCAAGGGCGTCGTCGAGGCCGTCAACACCAAGATCGGGCAGGGCGAGTCCGCCCGCTCGGTCATCTGCCACTCGATGGACGACGTCCTCAAGGGCGTCGAGACGCTCGGCGGCTACCCCGTCGTCGTCCGCCCCTCCTTCACCATGGGCGGCGCCGGCTCCGGCTTCGCGCACGACGAGGACGAGCTGCGCCGCATCGCCGGCCAGGGCCTCACGCTCTCCCCGACCACCGAGGTGCTCCTGGAGGAGTCCATCCTCGGCTGGAAGGAGTACGAGCTGGAGCTCATGCGCGACAAGCACGACAACGTCGTGGTCGTCTGCTCCATCGAGAACTTCGACCCCATGGGCGTGCACACCGGCGACTCGATCACCGTCGCCCCGGCGATGACGCTGACCGACCGCGAGTACCAGGTCCTGCGTGACATCGGCATCGCGATCATCCGCGAGGTCGGCGTCGACACCGGCGGCTGCAACATCCAGTTCGCGGTCAACCCCGACGACGGCCGCATCATCGTCATCGAGATGAACCCGCGCGTCTCCCGCTCCTCCGCGCTCGCCTCCAAGGCCACCGGCTTCCCGATCGCCAAGATCGCCGCCCGGCTCGCCGTCGGCTACACGCTTGACGAGATCCCGAACGACATCACCGAGAAGACCCCGGCCTCCTTCGAGCCGACCCTCGACTACGTCGTCGTCAAGGCCCCGCGCTTCGCCTTCGAGAAGTTCCCGCAGGCCGACTCCACGCTGACCACCACCATGAAGTCGGTCGGCGAGGCCATGGCCATCGGCCGCAACTTCACCGAGGCCCTGCAGAAGGCCCTGCGCTCCCTGGAGAAGAAGGGCTCGCAGTTCGCCTTCACCGGCGAGCCGGGCGACAAGGACGAGCTGCTGCGCACGGCGGCCCGCCCGACCGACGGCCGGATCAACACGGTCATGGAGGCCATCCGGGCCGGCGCCACGCCCGAGGAGGTCTTCCAGGCCACCAAGATCGACCCGTGGTTCGTCGACCAGCTCTTCCTGATCAAGGAGATCGCCGACGACCTGGCCGCCGCCGCGAAGCTCGACCCCGAGCTGCTCGCCGAGGCCAAGCGCCACGGCTTCTCCGACGCCCAGATCGCCGAGATCCGCGGGCTGCGCGAGGACGTCGTCCGCGAGGTCCGGCACGCCCTCGGCGTCCGCCCGGTCTACAAGACGGTCGACACCTGCGCCGCCGAGTTCGCCGCGAACACCCCGTACTTCTACTCCTCGTACGACGAGGAGACCGAGGTCGCGTCCCGCACCAAGCCCGCGGTGATCATCCTGGGCTCCGGCCCGAACCGCATCGGCCAGGGCATCGAGTTCGACTACTCCTGCGTCCACGCCTCCTTCGCGCTCAGCGACGCGGGCTACGAGACCGTGATGGTCAACTGCAACCCGGAGACCGTCTCCACGGACTACGACACCTCCGACCGGCTCTACTTCGAGCCGCTCACCCTGGAGGACGTCCTGGAGATCGTGCACGCCGAGTCGCTGGCCGGCCCGGTCGCCGGTGTCGTCGTCCAGCTCGGCGGCCAGACCCCGCTCGGCCTCGCCCAGGCGCTCAAGGACAACGGCGTGCCGGTCGTCGGCACCTCGCCGGAGGCCATCCACGCCGCCGAGGACCGCGGCGCCTTCGGCCAGGTCCTCGCCGAGGCCGGCCTGCCCGCCCCCAAGCACGGCACCGCGACCACCTTCGCCGGCGCCAAGGCCATCGCCGACGAGATCGGCTACCCCGTCCTCGTCCGCCCGTCGTACGTGCTCGGCGGCCGCGGCATGGAGATCGTGTACGACGAGGCGCGCCTGGAGTCGTACATCGCCGAGTCCACCGAGATCAGCCCCACCCGGCCGGTCCTGGTCGACCGCTTCCTCGACGACGCCATCGAGATCGACGTCGACGCGCTCTACGACGGCCACGAGCTCTACCTCGGCGGCGTCATGGAGCACATCGAGGAGGCCGGCATCCACTCCGGCGACTCGGCCTGCGCCCTGCCCCCGATCACCCTCGGCGGCTTCGACATCAAGCGGCTGCGCGCCTCCACCGAGGCCATCGCCAAGGGCGTCGGCGTGCGCGGCCTGATCAACATCCAGTTCGCGATGGCCGGCGACATCCTGTACGTCCTGGAGGCCAACCCGCGCGCCTCCCGCACCGTCCCCTTCACCTCGAAGGCGACCGCGGTGCCGCTCGCGAAGGCCGCCGCCCGCATCTCGCTCGGCGCCTCCATCGCCGAGCTGCGCGCCGAGGGCCTGCTGCCGAAGATCGGCGACGGCGGCACCCTGCCGCTCGACGCGCCGATCTCCGTCAAGGAGGCCGTCATGCCGTGGTCGCGCTTCCGCGACATCCACGGCCGCGGCGTGGACACCGTCCTCGGCCCGGAGATGCGCTCCACCGGCGAGGTCATGGGCATCGACTCGGTCTTCGGCACGGCGTACGCCAAGTCGCAGGCCGGCGCCTACGGCCCGCTGCCCACCAAGGGCCGCGCGTTCATCTCCGTCGCCAACCGCGACAAGCGCTCGATGATCTTCCCGGCCCGTGAGCTGGTCGCCCACGGCTTCGAACTGCTCGCCACCTCCGGCACCGCGGAGGTCCTCAAGCGCAACGGCATCAACGCCACCGTCGTGCGCAAGCTGTCCGAGGGCGAGGGCCCGGGCGGCGAGAAGACCGTCGTCCAGCTCATCCACGACGGCCAGATCGACCTGATCGTCAACACCCCGTACGGCACCGGCGGCCGCCTCGACGGCTACGAGATCCGTACGGCGGCGGTGTCCCGCGGCGTCCCGTGCCTCACCACGGTCCAGGCGCTCGCGGCGGCCGTCCAGGGCATCGACGCACTCAACCACGGCGACGTGGGCGTCCGCTCGCTCCAGGATCACGCGGCGCATCTGACCGCGGCCCGCGACTAGCAGCCCACAAGGGGGACACCGGGAACGGTGTCCCCCTCTTGCTGAGGACACCTTCATGTACAAGTTCTTCTTCACCCTGGTCTTCAAGCGGATGGATCCCGAGGAGGCCCACCACCTGGCCTTCCGCTGGATCCGGCTCGCCGCCCGCGTCCCGGTCCTGCGCACCTTCGTCGCGGCCGTCCTCGCCCCCCGGTACGAGGAGCTGCGCACCGAGGCCCTCGGCCTGCGGATGCACGGCCCCTTCGGCCTGGCCGCCGGCTTCGACAAGAACGCCGTCGCCATCGACGGCATGTCGATGCTCGGCTTCGACCATGTCGAGATCGGCACCGTCACCGGCGAGGCCCAGCCCGGCAACCCCAAGAAGCGCCTCTTCCGGCTGGTCCCGGACCGCGCCCTGATCAACCGCATGGGCTTCAACAACGAGGGCTCGGCCGCCGTCGCCGCCCGCCTCGCCGCCCGCAACCCGGTTTTCAGGACCGTCGTCGGCGTCAACATCGGCAAGACCAAGGTCGTCCCCGAGGCCGAGGCCGCCGCCGACTACGTGAAGTCCACCGAGCGGCTCGCCCGGCACGCCGACTACCTGGTCGTCAACGTCTCCTCGCCGAACACCCCCGGCCTGCGCAACCTCCAGGCCACCGAGTCGCTGCGCCCGCTGCTCAGCGCCGTCCGCGAGGCCGCCGACCGCTCCGTGACCGGCCGCCGGGTCCCGCTCCTGGTGAAGATCGCCCCCGACCTCGCCGACGAGGACGTGGACGCGGTCGCCGACCTGGCCCTGGAACTCGGCCTCGACGGCATCATCGCCACCAACACCACCATCGCCCGCGAGGGCCTGGGCCTGAGGTCCGACCCGGCGCTGATCAAGGAGACCGGCGGACTGTCCGGCGCACCGGTCAAGCAGCGCTCCCTGGAGGTGCTGCGCCGGCTGTACGCGCGCGTGGGCGACCGCATCGTCCTCGTGGGCGTCGGCGGCATCGAGAACGCCGAGGACGCCTGGCAGCGGATCCTCGCCGGCGCGACCCTGGTGCAGGGCTACAGCGCCTTCATCTACGAGGGCCCGTTCTACGCCCGCGCGATCCACAAGGGCCTGGCCGCGCGCCTCGCGGCCTCCCCGTACGCCACCCTCGCCGAGGCCGTCGGCGCCGACCACCGAAAGGCCGCCAAGTGACTCCTTCCTTCGGGACCCGCCTGCGCTCCGCCATGGACGAGCGCGGACCGCTGTGCGTCGGCATCGACCCGCACGCCTCGCTGCTCGACTCCTGGGGCCTCGCCGACGACATCCAGGGCCTGGAGCGCTTCACGTACACCGTGGTGGAGGCCCTGGCCGGCACGGTCGCGGTCTTCAAGCCGCAGGCCGCCTTCTTCGAGCGCTTCGGCTCGCGCGGTGTCGCGGTCCTGGAGCGGGCCACGGCCGATCTGCGCGCGGCCGGCGGCCTGGTCGTGATGGACGCCAAGCGCGGCGACATCGGCTCCACCATGGGCGCCTACGCGGAGGCCTTCCTGCGCAAGGACTCCCCGCTCTTCTCCGACGCGCTGACCGTCTCCCCGTACCTCGGTTACGGCTCCCTGAAGCCGGCCGTCGACCTGGCCCGCGAGTCCGGCGCCGGGCTCTTCGTGCTCGCGTTGACCTCCAACCCGGAGGGCGCGGAGGTCCAGCGGGCCGTCCGCGAGGACGGGCGGACCATCGGCGCGACGATGCTGGCGCACCTGGCCGAGGAGAACGCGGGGGAGACCCCGATGGGTTCCTTCGGCGCGGTGGTCGGCGCCACCCTCGGCGATCTGTCCTCCTTCGACCTGGACATCAACGGTCCGCTGCTCGCCCCCGGCATCGGCGCCCAGGGCGCGACCCCGGCCGACCTGCCGAAGGTCTTCGGCGCCGCGGTCCGCAACGTGGTGCCGAACGTCAGCCGCGGGGTCCTGAAGGCGGGCCCGGACGCCGGTGCGCTGCGTTCGGCCGCGGAACGTTACGCGAACGAGATCAGGGAGGCCGTGGGCGCCTGAGGCACCCCGGTGGCCCTTTTCGGCCGGTTCTTGTCAATCCGCAGGTCGGGCGGCGTGTTGTCGTCGTCTCACTCCTTGACAAAACTTGGCCCAAAACGGAGTCGTTATGCCGGAAAAGTCCTGGTCGGTCGATGCTGACCAGGACTTTTCGTCTGTTCTCGCTGACTCGGGCGGCCTTGGCCGCTAGTCTCCGGGGCAGAGTCGGCGTTCGGCGTACTCCACGTCGGGCGTTGCTCCACTGGTGTGGGGTGCGTCGCTCCTGCGGGACGGGCAGCTTCCCACCGGTCCGTATCCGACAGTTCGACATCCGAGGTGACGTAGGCGTGGCTCTTCCGCCCCTTACCCCTGAACAGCGCGCAGCCGCGCTCGAAAAGGCCGCCGCGGCTCGCCGGGAGCGGGCCGAGGTCAAGAATCGACTCAAGCACTCCGGCGCCTCCCTCCACGAGGTCATCGAGCAGGGCCGCAAGAACGAGGTCATCGGCAAGATGAAGGTCTCGGCCCTGCTCGAGTCCCTGCCGGGCGTGGGCAAGGTCCGCGCCAAGCAGATCATGGAGCGGCTCGGCATCTCCGAGAGCCGCCGGGTCCGGGGTCTCGGCTCCAACCAGATCGCGTCCCTGGAGCGCGAGTTCGGCGGCGCCGGCGCCTGAGCGCGCCGCGGCCGTACCGGCTGCCCGGGACCAGGCGTCCCGGGCACACCGGTGAAGCTGGAATAATCGCTGCATGGCAGCAGAGGTACGTCCGCGGCTGACCGTGCTCTCCGGCCCCTCCGGGGTGGGCAAGAGCACGGTTGTCGCTCATATGCGCAAGGTCCACCCCGAGGTCTGGCTCTCGGTGTCGGCCACGACACGGAAGCCGCGACCCGGCGAGCAGCACGGTGTCCAGTACTTCTTCGTCACGGACGACGAGTTCGACAAGCTGGTCGCCAACGGTGAGCTCCTGGAGTGGGCCGAGTTCGCGGGCAACCGCTACGGCACCCCGCGGCGCGCGGTCCTCGACCGCCTGGAGGCCGGCGAGCCGGTGCTCCTGGAGATCGACCTCCAGGGCGCCCGCCAGGTCAAGGAGTCGATGGACGACGCGCAGCTGGTCTTCCTGGCCCCGCCGAGCTGGGAGGAACTGGTCCGCCGCCTCACCGGCCGCGGCACCGAGTCGGCCGAGGTCATCGAGCGCCGTCTGGAGGCCGCGAAGATCGAGCTGGCCGCCGAGTCGGAGTTCGACACCACGCTCGTCAACACCTCGGTCGAGGACGTCGCGCGTGAGCTGCTAACGTTGATGAACGTTGTCTGATCTTTTGTCCGTCATGATCCGTGACCGGATATCCATCTTCGGAAGGTAGAGCGTGTCCTCTTCCATCACCGCGCCCGAGGGCATCATCAACCCGCCGATCGACGAGCTGCTCGAGGCGACGGACTCCAAGTACAGCCTCGTGATCTACGCCGCCAAGCGCGCGCGCCAGATCAACGCGTACTACTCGCAGCTGGGCGAGGGCCTGCTCGAGTACGTCGGTCCGCTCGTCGACACGCATGTCCACGAGAAGCCGCTCTCGATCGCGCTGCGCGAGATCAACGCGGGCCTGCTGACCTCCGAGGCCATCGAGGGCCCGGTCCAGTAAGCACCGCTCTTGTAGCGTTCGTCACCACAGGCCCGGCGGAACATCCGCCGGGCCTGTGGTGTCTGATGGAGTCGTAACGCAGAGCCGTACGCATGTGGATGCGGGGAGTGACAGTGATGACGACGAAGCCGAAGGTCGTTCTGGGCGTGAGCGGCGGCATCGCCGCGTACAAGGCGTGCGAGCTGCTGCGCAGGCTCACCGAGTCGGGCCACGACGTCCGGGTCGTCCCGACCGACTCCGCGCTGCACTTCGTCGGCGCCGCCACCTGGTCCGCACTCTCCGGTCACCCGGTCTCCACCGAGGTCTGGGACTCCGTCCACGAGGTCCCGCACGTGCGCATCGGCCAGGGCGCCGACCTCGTCGTGGTCGCCCCCGCCACCGCCGACATGCTGGCCAAGGCCGCCCACGGCCTCGCCGACGACCTGCTCACGAACACGCTGCTCACCGCTCGCTGTCCGGTGGTCTTCGCCCCGGCCATGCACACCGAGATGTGGGAGCACCCGGCCACCCAGGAGAACGTGGCCACCCTGCGCCGCCGCGGCGCCGTGGTCATCGAGCCCGCCGTCGGGCGCCTGACCGGCGTCGACACCGGCAAGGGCCGGCTGCCCGACCCCGGCGAGATCTTCGAGGTCTGCCGCAGAGTGCTTGCGCGCGGTGTCAGCGCGCCCGACCTGGCCGGCCGCCATGTCGTGGTCAGCGCGGGCGGCACCCGCGAGCCCCTCGACCCGGTCCGCTACCTCGGCAACCGCTCCTCCGGCAAGCAGGGTTACGCCCTCGCCAAGGCCGCCGCCGCCCGCGGCGCCCGGGTCACCCTGATCGAGGCCAACACCGGGCTTCCCGACCCGGCGGGCGTCGACGTGGTCCGCATCGGCACCGCCATCCAGCTGCGCGAGGCCGTCCTCAAGGCGGCCGCCGACGCCGACGCCGTGGTGATGGCCGCCGCGGTCGCCGACTTCCGGCCCGCCGCGTACGCCTCCGGCAAGATCAAGAAGAGCGACGACGGCGGCGCCCCCGTCGTCGAGCTGGTGCGCAACCCGGACATCCTCGCGGAGATCTCCGCCGACCGCGCCCTGCCCGGCCAGGTCGTCGTCGGCTTCGCCGCCGAGACCGACGACGTGCTCGCCAACGGCCGCACGAAGCTCCGGCGCAAGGGCTGCGACCTGCTCGTCGTCAACGAGGTGGGGGAGCGCAAGACCTTCGGCTCGGAGGAGAACGAGGCGGTGGTCCTCGCCGCCGACGGCGCCGAGATTCCGGTGCCGTACGGTCCCAAGGAAGCGCTGGCCGAGACGGTGTGGGACCTGGTCCTGCCGCGCCTTCGCCCTCTCTCCGGGTGAATCGCGCGCCAACGGGAAGAAACGGGCGGGATGTGCCCGGAGGCCGCGAGAGTTTCCGTAAAATCGGGCATAACGGCGGTTGCGAGCCCCGAATGGTGCACAGATCACGCAATCGCCGGGCAGACGTCCTGGCCAGAAGGCCGATCGTGCCCGATAGACTGTCTGTGGAACGTCGCGGGGCGCAGCCCCCTGCCGGTCCGTACGTGATAGCCAGCAGCCGCTGCAACCCCAGGGAGCGTTGTGTCCCGTCGTCTGTTCACCTCGGAGTCCGTGACCGAGGGTCACCCGGACAAGATCGCTGACCAGATCAGCGACACCATCCTCGACGCACTGCTCAAGGAGGACCCCACCTCCCGCGTCGCCGTCGAGACGCTGATCACGACCGGCCTCGTGCACGTCGCCGGTGAGGTCACCACCAAGGCCTGGGCGGACATCCCGACCCTCGTCCGCAACAAGATCCTCGAGATCGGTTACGACTCCTCGAAGAAGGGCTTCGACGGCGCCTCGTGCGGTGTGTCGGTGTCCATCGGGTCGCAGTCCCCCGACATCGCGCAGGGCGTGGACACGGCGTACGAGTCCCGGGTCGAGGGCGACGAGGACGAGCTGGACAAGCAGGGCGCCGGTGACCAGGGCCTGATGTTCGGCTACGCCTCGGACGAGACCCCGGAGCTGATGCCGCTCCCGATCCACCTGGCGCACCGCCTGTCGCGCCGCCTGACCGAGGTGCGCAAGAACGGGACGATCCCGTACCTGCGCCCGGACGGCAAGACCCAGGTCACCATCGAGTACGACGGCGACAAGGCCGTCCGTCTCGACACGGTCGTCGTGTCCTCGCAGCACGCGTCGGACATCGACCTGGAGTCGCTGCTGGCGCCCGACATCCGTGAGTTCGTGGTCGAGCACGTGCTGAAGCAGCTGGTCGAGGACGGCATCAAGCTCGACACCGACGGCTACCGGCTCCTGGTCAACCCGACCGGGCGCTTCGAGATCGGCGGCCCGATGGGCGACGCCGGCCTCACCGGCCGGAAGATCATCATCGACACCTACGGCGGCATGGCCCGCCACGGCGGCGGCGCGTTCTCGGGCAAGGACCCGTCGAAGGTCGACCGCTCGGCCGCGTACGCCATGCGCTGGGTCGCGAAGAACGTGGTCGCGGCCGGGCTCGCCTCGCGCTGCGAGGTGCAGGTCGCGTACGCCATCGGCAAGGCCGAGCCGGTCGGCCTGTTCGTGGAGACCTTCGGCACCCACACGATCGAGACCGAGAAGATCGAGCACGCCATCGCCGAGGTCTTCGACCTCCGCCCGGCCGCGATCATCCGCGACCTCGACCTGCTCCGCCCGATCTACGCCCAGACCGCCGCCTACGGCCACTTCGGCCGCGAACTGCCGGACTTCACCTGGGAGCGCACCGACCGCGTGGACGCCCTGAAGCAGGCCGCCGGCCTGTAGGGGAGTGTCTGGCGGAGCCCCACCGCTCACGCCCGGAGCCCGGTACCCCTCGCAGGGGTGCCGGGCTCCGGGCATGTCCGGCTGTCGGTGGCGTCTGGTAGGTATGGGGCTGTGAGCAGCGAGAACGAGAAGCCCGGTGGTGACGGGGGCGGGGCGCACGAGGAGCCCGAGCAGCTCGCGCTCATCCGGGAGACCGTGCGCAAGGCCAAGGTGCCCCGGGCGAAGCCGCGGACCTGGCGGGGGGCCGCGCTCGCCAAGGAGCTCCCGGTCGCGCGGGTGGTGGTCAACAAGGGCGTGCTGCACCTCGACCAGTTCTTCGACTACGCCGTGCCCGAGGAGCTGGACGAGGCCGCGCGGCCCGGCGTGCGGGTGCGGGTGCGGTTCGGGGCCGGGGCGCACCAGGTGCGGGGCGGGCGGCGTGAGGGCGGGCGGCTGATCGACGGGTTCCTGATCGAGCGGCGGGCGGAGTCCGACTACTCCGGGCCGCTCGCCGCGCTCGCCGACGTCGTCTCGCCCGAGCCGGTGCTCGGCCCCGAGCTGCTCGGCCTCGCCCGGGCGGTCGCCGACCGGTACGCCGGCAGCCTCGCCGACGTCCTCCAGCTCGCGGTCCCGCCGCGCAACGCGCGGGCCGAGAGCAAGCCCTCGCCCGAGCCGCTCCCGCCGCCGCGCCCGCCCGAGCCGGGCAGCTGGGCGCGGTACGAGCGGGGCGCGGCGTTCCTGACCGCCCTGGCCCGCGGCGGCGCGCCCCGGGCCGTGTGGAACGCGCTGCCCGGGCCGCACTGGGCCGAGGAGATCGCCCGCGCCGTCGCCGCCACGCTCGCCTCCGGGCGCGGAGCGCTCGTCGTCGTGCCCGACGGCCGGGCCGCCGCGCGCGTCGACGCCGCCCTCGTCGCCCTGCTCGGCGAGGGCCGGCACGCGCTGCTCACCGCCGAGACCGGACCCGAGAAGCGGTACGCGCACTGGCTCGCCGTCCGGCGCGGCGCCGTCCGTGCCGTCGTCGGCACCCGCGCCGCCATGTTCGCGCCGGTCCGCGACCTCGGGCTCGCCGTCATCTGGGACGACGGCGACACCAGCCACAGCGAACCGCACGCCCCCCAGCCGCACGCCCGCGACGTGCTGCTGCTCCGTGCCGCCCACGACCGCTGCGCCTTTCTGCTCGGCTCGGTCAGCTGCACCGTCGAGGCCGCCCAGCTCGTCGAGTCCGGCTGGGCCCAGGCGCTGCTCCCGGGCCGTGAGCAGGTACGGGCCGCCGCCCCCCGCGTCCGTACCGTCGGCGACACCGACCTGGCGCGCGACGAGGCCGCCCGCGCCGCCCGGCTGCCCACCCTCGCCTGGCAGGCGGTACGGGAGGGGCTGAAGACCGGGCCCGTGCTCGTCCAGGTGCCGCGCCGGGGCTACGTACCGCGCCTTGCGTGCGAGCGGTGCCGGACACCGGCCCGCTGCCGGCACTGCTCCGGGCCCCTGGAAGCCCCCGAGCAGCAGGAGCTGCACTGCGCCTGGTGCGGGCGCGGCGCACCCGACTGGCACTGTGCGGCCTGCGGCTCCGTCCGCCTGCGCGCGCAGATCGTCGGTGCCCGGCGCACCGCGGAGGAGCTCGGCCGGGCGTTCCCGGCGGTGCCCGTACGGACCTCCGGACGCGACCACGTCCTCGACCGGGTGCCGGACCGGCCCGCGCTCGTCGTCAGCACCCCCGGCGCCGAACCCGTCGCCGACGGCGGCTACGCGGCCGCGCTGCTTCTCGACGGCTGGGCCATGCTCGGCCGCCCCGACCTGCGGGCCGGCGAGGAGGCGCTGCGCCGCTGGATCGACGCGGCCTCGCTGGTGCGCGGCCAGGGCGACGGCGGTACCGTCGTGGTCGTCGCCGAGCCCACTCTGCGGCCGGTCCAGGCGCTGGTCCGCTGGGACCCCGTCGGCCACGCCCAGCGCGAGCTCGCCGAGCGGGCCGAGCTCGGCTTCCCGCCGGTCTCCCGGATGGCCGCCGTGTCCGGCCCGCCGGACGCCCTCGCCGCCTTCCTGCACGGTGCCGAACTGCCCCCCGACGCCGAGATCCTGGGCCCCGTCCCGCTGCCGGTCACCCGCCCCGGCGGCCCGCGCCGCCCCGGCGACACCCCGCCCGGCGAGCAGTGGGAGCGCGCGCTGATCCGGGTACCGCCCGGCAGCGGGGCCGCGCTCGCCACCGCCCTGAAACGGGCCCAGGCCGCGCGGCTCGCGCGCGGGGGCGGCGAGCCCGTACGGGTCCGGGTGGACCCGCCCGACATCGGCTGACGCCCGGTGTGTTCCCGGCGCGGGCCCGGGCCGGGCGCACGCGAAGGGCCGCCCGCGGCACTGCGGGCGGCCCTTTCGCCGTGACGGTGGCGGGACGGCGACGCGACCGTGATGCGGCGGCGACGCGGCGGCGACGCGACGGTGATGCCGCGGCGCGTCAGCCGTTGCGCGGGGCCGGGAAGACCGGCGGGCGCTGCTCCTCGCGCAGCGCCTGGCTGCCCGAGGTCGGCTGCGGCGGCATCGGGCGGGCCGACGGCACCACCGGCATGGTGCGGGTCGCGCCCGGCTCGGCGGCCCGCTCCTGCTCCAGGGCGCCGCCCGGCTGCGGGGCGCGGCGGGACCCGTAACGGCGGTGGACCGCCTGCTTGGTGACTCCGAGCGCGGAGCCCACCGCGTCCCACGAGAACCCGAGCGAGCGGTCGAAGTCCACCGCGGCGGTCACCAGGGTCTCGACGCTGTCGCGCAGTTCCTGGGCGAGGCGGACGGTGGGGGCGGGGGCGCGTCCGTAGACGACGAAGCCCGTCGAAGGGGCGGAGCGGCGCGGGCGGTAGACATTGCCCAGCTGGGCCGTGAGCGTGCGCAGTGCGTCCACCTGCCGCCGGACCCGCTCGATGTCCCGCACGAGCAGGTGCAGACTTGCCCGGGCCTGGGCGTCGTGGGTTGCGTGGTCGGCCATGGATGAGCCTCTCGAACCGGCGTGAAAAGGGGCGGGTCGCTGGGGGAGGGCGACCCGATTTCGGTCAATCTCTCTTGACCAACGCGCCACTTGGGGTTGGGTCACGCTGCGGGGGCGTATCCGCATATGCGCAGGGCGCCCGCCCGCCCGTACGCCCCCACCGGGCCCACGGGAAGCGCCCGGCCGCCCCGGGCCCGCCCACGGGGAGCCCCCCGCGCTGACGGCCCGTAGACTGGTGCGCCGCCTGACACCGCCCCGAGATGCGAGGTTTTCCCGCGTGAAGCTCGTCTTCGCCGGCACCCCCGAGGTCGCCGTACCCGCCCTGGACGCCCTGCTCGCCTCCGGGCGGCACGAGGTGGCCGCCGTCGTCACCCGGCCCGACGCGCCCGCCGGACGCGGGCGCCGGCTCGTCGCGAGCCCCGTCGCCGAGCGGGCCGAGGAGGCCGGGATCGAGGTGCTCAAGCCGGAGCGGCCGCGCGACGAGGCCTTCCTCGCCCGGCTGCGGGAGATCGCGCCCGACTGCTGCCCCGTCGTGGCGTACGGCGCGCTGCTGCCGCGCGTGGCGCTCGACATCCCCGCCAACGGCTGGGTCAACCTGCACTTCTCGCTGCTGCCCGCGTGGCGCGGCGCGGCGCCGGTGCAGCACGCGGTGATGGCCGGCGACGAGGTGACCGGCGCGACGACCTTCCAGATCGAGGAGGGGCTCGACGCGGGGCCGGTGTACGGCGTCGTCACCGAGGACGTGCGGCCCACCGACACCAGCGGCGACCTGCTCACCCGGCTCGCGTTCGCGGGCGCCGGGCTGCTCGCCGCGACCATGGACGGCATCGAGGACGGCACCCTGAAGGCCGTGCCGCAGCCGCTCGACGGCATCACCCTCGCGCCGAAGATCCAGGTCGAGGACGCGCACGTCGACTTCTCCGCCCCGGCCCTGCGCGTCGACCGCGTCATCCGGGCCTGCACCCCGGCCCCCGGCGCCTGGACCCTCTTCCGCGGCGAGCGCCTGAAGCTGATCCAGGCCGCCCTCCTCCCCGACCGCGCGGACCTCGCCCCCGGCGAGCTCGCCGCCGCCAAGAACAACGTCTACGTCGGCACCGGCTCCCACGCGGTCGAGCTCCTCTGGGTCCAGCCGCAGGGCAAGAAGCCGATGAAGGCGGCGGACTGGGCCCGCGGCGTGCGCATCGCCCCGGGGGAGCGGGTCGGGGCCTGACGGGCCCCGGCCCTCGCGGCCCGTTTTCCCCGGTGCGGGCCCGCGGACGTAGGCTGAGGAGGTTCGACCTCTTCTTTCGTCACGCGGAGCACCTTTGAGCGAGCAGGCACGTCGCCGCACCCCCACGTCCCCCAAGGGCACGTCCCCCAAGGCCCCCCGGCCGCACCGGCGGCCCAAGAAGGACCCGGTCCGGATCCTGGCCTTCGAGGTGCTGCGGGCGGTGGACGAGCGGGACGCGTACGCGAACCTGGTGCTGCCGGCGCTCCTCAAGAAGGCACGGGAGAAGAACGAGGGCTTCGACGGGCGGGACGCGGCGCTCGCGACCGAGCTCGTGTACGGGACGCTGCGCCGGCAGGGCACGTACGACGCGATCATCGCCGCCTGTGTCGACCGGCCGCTGCGCGAGGTCGACCCGCCCGTGCTCGACGTGCTCGCCCTCGGCGCGCACCAGCTGCTCGGCACCCGGATCCCCAGCCACGCCGCCGTGTCGGCCACCGTCGAGCTCGCCCGCGTGGTGCTCGGCGACGGGCGGGCCAAGTTCGTGAACGCCGTGCTCCGCAAGATCGCGCGGGACGACTTCGACACCTGGGTCGCGCGGGTCGCGCCGCCGTACGAGGAGGACGCCGAGGACCACCTCGCCGTCGTCCACTCGCATCCCCGCTGGGTGGTCTCCGCGCTCTGGGACGCGCTCGGCGGCGGCCGGGCGGGCATCGAGGAGCTGCTCGCGGCCGACAACGAGCGGCCCGAGGTCACCCTGGTCGCCCGGCCGGGCCGCGCCACCACCGCCGAGCTCACCGGCGAGGACACCGAGCCCGGCCGCTGGTCGCCGTACGCCGTGCGGCTCGCCGAGGGCGGCGAGCCCGGCGCCATCGAGGCCGTACGGGAGGGCCGGGCCGGCGTGCAGGACGAGGGCAGCCAGCTGGTCGCCATCGCCCTGGCGAACGCGCCGCTCGACGGCCCCGACACCCGCTGGCTCGACGGCTGCGCGGGACCCGGCGGCAAGGCGGCCCTCCTCGGCGCCCTCGCCGCCGAGCGCGGCGCCGCGCTGCTCGCCTCCGAGAAGCAGCCGCACCGCGCCCGCCTGGTCGAGCGCGCGCTCGCCGGCAACCCCGGCCCGTACCAGGTCATCGCCGCCGACGGCACCCGCCCGCCGTGGCGCGAGGGCTCCTTCGACCGGGTCCTGATGGACGTGCCCTGCTCGGGCCTCGGCGCGCTGCGCCGCCGGCCCGAGGCCCGCTGGCGCCGCCGCCCCGGCGACCTCGACGGCTTCGCCCCGCTCCAGCGCGGACTGCTCACCGAGGCGCTGCGGGCGGTCCGGGTCGGCGGCGTGGTCGGTTACGCGACCTGCTCGCCGCACCTGGCCGAGACCCGGGTGGTCGTGGACGACGTCCTCAAGAAGACCCCCGGCGCCGAGCTGATCGACGCCCGCCCGCTGCTGCCCGGAGTCCCGGCGCTCGGCGACGGCCCCGACGTACAGCTGTGGCCGCATCTGCACGGCACCGACGCGATGTATCTGGCCCTCGTCCGCCGCACGGCCTGAGGCCGGGGACACCCCGGCCCGGCGGAATCGACTGGTCTGTACCATTACGTCCCCGGCGTGAGCCGACCCCCGCACAATCCGCACCGCTTCGCGGCAAAGAAGTCCTCAAGAACATGGCAGGCTTGGCACATGGCGCAGATCAATCCCAGCATCCTGTCCGCGGACTTCGCCCGGCTCGCCGATGAGGCGAAGGCGGTCGACGGGGCCGACTGGCTGCACGTCGACGTGATGGACAACCACTTCGTGCCCAATCTGACGCTGGGCGTGCCGATCGTCGAGTCGCTGAGCCGGGCCACCGGCACCCCGCTCGACTGTCACCTGATGATCGAGGACCCCGACCGCTGGGCCCCGCAGTACGTGGAGGCCGGCGCCGGTTCCGTCACCTTCCACGTGGAGGCGGCGGCCGCGCCGGTGCGGCTCGCCCGGGAGATCCGCGCCAAGGGCGCCCGGGCCTCCATGGCGCTCAAGCCGGCCACCCCGATCGAGCCGTTCGAGGACCTGCTGCCGGAGCTCGACATGCTCCTGATCATGACCGTCGAGCCCGGCTTCGGCGGCCAGGCCTTCCTCGACATCATGCTGCCGAAGATCCGCCGCACCCGTGAGCTGATCTCCAAGCACGGTCTGGAGCTGTGGCTCCAGGTCGACGGCGGCGTCTCCGAATCCACCATCGAGCGGTGCGCCGAGGCCGGCGCCGACGTCTTCGTGGCCGGCTCCGCCGTCTACGGGGCGGCCGACCCGGCCGAGGCCGTCCGCTCGCTCCGTGCCAAGGCCGCGTCCGCGACCGCCTCGGCGGCGTGGGCGTGTGGCCACTGAGCCTCCGCTGACCCACCGGTACGTGAACGCGGCCCGTCGGGCCGCCGACACGGCCGTTCAGTACTCGCCGGATCTGACAGGATGAACGGTGAGTCAGAGTGTGAACAGAAACACCTTGAAAAAGCCGCGGCGGCGCCCCGAACCGGCGCCCCGGCGGCACGTGAGCAGCCGTACGTGAACAGCAGTGAGGAGATCGCGGTGGCGGGTATGTCGGCGGGACGGTCAGCCCTGCGGATGGGCCCCGCGGAGCTCGTGCAGGCGGCGGCCATGGCCCGCCGCTTCTACCTCGAGGGCAAGTCCAAGATCCAGATCGCCGAGGAGTTCGGCGTCAGCCGCTTCAAGGTGGCGCGGGTCCTGGAGACCGCCCTGGAGCGCGACCTCGTGCGTATCGAGATCCGTGTGCCGGCCGAGCTGGACGCCGAGCGCTCCGACGCGTTGCGCGCCCGTTACGGGCTGCGCCACGCCGTGGTCGTCGAGTCCCCGGCGGAGGGCGAGGACGAGTCGCCCGACCCCGAGAACCTCGGCGAGGTCGCGGCCGACCTGCTCGGCGAGCTGGTCACCGAGGGCGACGTGCTGGGCCTGGCCTGGGGTCGGTCCACCATTCACATGGCGGCCGCCCTCGACCGGCTGCCGCCCTGCACGGTCGTCCAGCTCACCGGGGTGTACGACGCGGGCACGGCCGAGCGCGGCTCGGTCGAGGCGGTACGCCGGGCCGCCCAGGTCTCCGGCGGCGAGGCGCACCCCATCTACGCGCCGATGCTGCTGCCCGACCCGGCCACCGCCGCCGCGCTGCGCAGCCAGACCGGTATCGCCCGGGCCTTCGAGTACTTCGACAAGGTCACGGTCGCCTGTGTCTCCATCGGCTCCTGGGAGCCGGGCATCTCCACCGTCCACGACATGCTGTCCGAGGAGGAGCGCGCCCACTACGCCTCGCTCGGCGTCGCCGCCGAGATGTCCGCGCACCTCTTCGACGCCGAGGGCCGCCGGGTCGGCCGGGACCTCGGCGAGCGCTGCATCACCGTCGAGGCGGACCGGCTGCGCCGGATCCCCGAGGTGGTCGCCATCGCCGGCGGCCAGCGCAAGGCGGCGGCGATCGGCGCGGTGCTCCGCTCCGGCCTGGTCACCAGCCTGGTGACCGACCGCTCGGCCGCCGACTTCCTGCTCACCGAGTTCACCCCCGGCCCGCGCCCGGCCCTCGACCGCGCCGACCCGGACACCCTCTAGGACCTGGCCGGGGCCCCTCCGGGCCCGCCCAGGGCCGACCTGCCCCATGCCGACACGCCGCCCCGTCCCGCGCACCCCGCGCCGGGGCGGGGCGGTGGCAGCATCGGGGCATGTTCACGCGCTGCACCCGGCTCGGCCTGGCCCTCTTCGCCGGGCTCACGCTGCTGCTCCTCACCGGCTGCTCCGGCGGCACCGGTACCGCGACCGGCACCGCGACCGGTACCGGCGGCACCGCGAGCGCCGCGGCGGCCCCGTCCCGTACCCCCGGCGCCACCGCCGTCTCCGGCCTGCCCACCGTCCGCGAGTCCGCGCTGCCGCCCGAGGCCCGTACGACCCTCGCCCTCATCCGCAGCGGCGGGCCCTTCCCGTACGCCAAGGACGGCGCCGTGTTCTCGAACTTCGAGAAGGTGCTGCCGCAGCGCAAGCGCGGCTACTACCACGAGTACACCGTGAAGACCCCCGGCGAGCGGGACCGCGGCGCCCGGCGCATCGTCACCGGCCGGGACGGGGAGATCTACTACACCGACGACCATTACGAGAGCTTCAGGGAAGTGGTCCCCGAATGAGACGTGACGATCCAGGCGACACCGAGAGCACCGACGGCACCGACGACACCGACGGCACCGACGGCACCGACGGCACCGAAGGCGTCGTCGTCCTCGATCTGTACGGGGTCACCGACAAGGCCGCCTTCATGGACCGCTGCGCCGCCGCGCTCGCCCTGCCCGACTGGTTCGGGCGCAACTGGGACGCGCTCGCCGACTGCCTGACCGATCTGCCCGAGCCGGTCGCCCTGGTCGTCACCGGCTGGCAGGCCTACGCGCGGACGCACCCGCGCGAGTGGCAGGTGGCCCAGGACGTCTTCGCCACGGCGGTCGAGGAGCGTCCCACCCGCATCACCGTGCTCCTCTCCCTGGGCGAGGTCTTCGGAGGATCCGACGAAAGGCCCTCCGCAAGGCTCGGATGATTCGCCCTGGACTGGTATTCGTACCCCCGTGGGACAATGAACTACGTGCTTTTTCCCCTGGCTGAAATGCCTAGGGGCCGATCCGAACGACTGGGATGTCAGCACGTGCGTTTCCTCAACGACGTCAAGCCGCCGTACGATCTCACCTACGACGATGTGTTCATGGTGCCGAGCCGTTCGGCCGTCGGCTCCCGCCAGGCCGTGGACCTCTCCGCCCCCGACGGCTCCGGCACGACGATCCCGCTGGTCGTGGCCAACATGACCGCCATCGCCGGCCGCCGGATGGCCGAGACCGTCGCCCGCCGCGGCGGCCTGGTCGTCATCCCGCAGGACATCCCGATCGAGGTCGTCACCGACGTCATCGGCTGGGTGAAGTCCCGCCACCTCGTGCTCGACACCCCGATCGTCCTGGAGCCGCACCAGACCGTCGCCGACGCGCTCGCCCTGCTGCCCAAGCGGGCGCACGACGCCGGGGTCGTCGTGGACGAGGAGCGCCGCCCGATCGGTGTCGTCACCGACGCCGACCTGGCCGGTGTGGACCGCTTCACCCAGCTGTCCGAGGTCATGTCCAAGGACCTGCTGCTGCTCGACGCGGCCATCGAGCCGCGCGAGGCCTTCACCGTCCTCGACAACGCCAACCGGCGCTACGCCCCGGCCGTCGACGGGAACGGCAAGCTCGTCGGCATCCTCACCCGCAAGGGCGCGCTGCGCGCGACCCTCTACAGCCCGGCCGTCGACAAGAACGGCGCGCTGCGCATCGCGGCCGCCGTCGGCATCAACGGCGACGTGGCGGGCAAGGCCAAGCAGCTGCTCGACGCGGGCGTGGACACGCTCGTCATCGACACCGCGCACGGCCACCAGGAGTCGATGATCAGCGCGATCAGGACCGTCCGGGCGCTCGACCCGCAGGTCCCGATCGTGGCCGGGAACATCGTCGCCGCCGAGGGCGTCAAGGACCTCATCGAGGCCGGCGCGGACATCATCAAGGTCGGTGTGGGCCCCGGCGCCATGTGCACCACCCGGATGATGACCGGCGTGGGCCGCCCGCAGTTCTCCGCCGTCCTGGAGTGCGCCGCCGAGGCGCGGAAGTACGGCAAGCACGTCTGGGCCGACGGTGGCGTCCGGCACCCGCGCGACGTCGCCATGGCGCTGGCCGCCGGTGCGTCCAACGTGATGATCGGCTCCTGGTTCGCCGGGACCCACGAGTCCCCGGGCGACCTCCAGCACGACGCCCAGGGCCGCGCCTACAAGGAGTCCTTCGGCATGGCCTCCGCCCGTGCCGTCAAGAACCGGACCTCCGACGAGTCCTCGTACGACCGGGCCCGCAAGGCGCTGTTCGAGGAGGGCATCTCCACCTCGCGCATGTTCCTCGACCCGCAGCGTCCGGGCGTCGAGGACCTGATCGACTCGATCATCGCCGGTGTCCGCTCCTCCTGCACCTACGCGGGCGCGAGCAACCTCGCCGAGTTCGAGGAGCGGGCCGTCGTCGGCATCCAGTCCGCCGCCGGTTACGCGGAGGGCAAGCCGCTGCACGCCAGCTGGAGCTGACGCTCCTCTTTCCGGTGCGAAGCCCGTGCGAACGCCGGCGGGGCCGAGTCCTTCGGCCCCGCCGGCGTTCGGCGTGTCCGGGACCCGGTTGACGCCCGCCGCCGGTGGCGTTCTGGACCGGCTTCGCGCTGCCCTGGGGCTTCGTCCTGGCCGCCGCGCGTCGCTCACGGGACTGGCCCACGGGCCTACGGGACGAAGCGCGCCCCGCGCAGCGCCCCCGCCACCGCCGCCGCGATCCGCGCATGACCCAGGTCGTTCGGGTGGAGGCCGTCCGCGAGGTGCTCGGGGGCGAGCAGCGGGCCGCCGGGCAGCAGGGCGAGGCGCCCGTCGCCGGCCGCCATCAGACCGCGTACCGCCTCCTCCATCGCCGTGCGCAGTTCGGCGAGCGTGGCGCCCAGGGCGTTGCCGGTGTGCTCGGCCGCCGGGCGCAGGACGGGGGAGAGGAGCAGCAGCGGGGTGTCCGGGTGGCCGCGGCGCAGCAGGGTGACGAACGCCCGGGTGGTCTCGTGCAGCAGCGGCGCCGAACAGGGCACGGCGGCCCAGCAGTTGGTGCCGAAGGCGAGGGTGATCAGCTCGCCGGGGAGCCGGGCGAGCTGCTCGGCGAGCGGGAGTTCGCCGCGTGCGCCGCCCGCGTAACCGAGGTTGACCGGGTCGAGGCCGAGCAGCCGGCCGGCCGCGGCGGGCCAGGAGCGGGCCGGGCGGGTCGCCCACCAGCCCTCGGTGATGGAGTCGCCGTGGACCAGCCAGCGCGGGCGGCGCGGGGCGGGCGCCAGGGTGCCGCCGACGGCCCGCAGGCCCCGTACGACGGGTGCCTGGCCCTCCGGCAGATGGATGGTGAACTCGCCGCCGCCGGGCGGGAGTTCGATCCGCACCGTGCCCTCCTCCGCGGGCTCCGCGAACACCTCCGCCAGACACCGGGAGCCCTGCCAGAGCGCGAAGCCGTGCCGCAGCGCCCGCAGTGTGTCGCCGGCCGCCGGGAGCGCCGCCCGGTAGCGCAGCCGTACCGCCCGGGTGCCCGGCGCGGCCGTGAATTCGAGCCGCACCCCGATCGGCAGCGCGGCCCGCTGGGCGATGTCCCAGGGCAGCCGTGCCAGGTCGGCCGGGTCGGCGCGGACCGGACGGTCGCCGTCCCGCCAGGCCGTGCCGCGCAGAAAGGGATCGGGTTCCAGCCAGCTCACCGATGACCTCCGTTCGGGCGGGTGCAGCGTGGGTCAAACGCCCCGAGGAGTCAAGGGACACGGGAGGCCGCGGGATGCCCCCGATATGTCGATTCATGCGGGGGAGCGCAATGTTTCCCCGTCTGCGCGGCAAGCGCGCAATGATCATCCGGCAGTGCGCAACAACCCTGCATTACGAGTGCGAAGCGCTACCCCTTAGGCTCGTGCCCCGTACCAGGAGTGGCGGCGACCGCCTGCTCGGCGGTTCCCCTTCCCCCGTGGGCCTGATTTCGCATGCCCGCGCACCGCCGCGGTCCCGCCTCGCCGACAGGCAGCGATAAGGAGCCCCCGCAGTGCTGGACCACGGCGCAGCCCCACCGGTCGCGGACACGACCGTCCCGACCGCCCGCAAGAGCTCCGGGCTCTCCGCCCTGACCCGTCTCAAGCCGGTAGAAAGCCTGGTCGCCGAGGGTGGCCACGGTGAGGGCGGCACGCTCCGCCGCTCGCTCGGCATGTGGCAGCTCACCATGATCAGCATCGGTGCGACGCTCGGCACCGGCATCTTCGTCGTGCTCGGCGACGCGGTCCCCAAGGCCGGCCCCGCCGTCACGCTGTCCTTCGTGATCGCCGGTCTCACGGCGCTCTTCTCGGCCCTCTCGTACGCCGAGCTGGCCGGCTCCATACCGGTCGCCGGCTCCTCGTACTCGTACGCGTACGCAACGATGGGCGAACTCGTCGCCTGGGTGTGCGGCTGGTGTCTGGTCCTGGAGTACGGCGTCTCCGTGGCCGCGGTGGCGGTCGGCTGGGGCGAGTACCTCAACGAACTGCTCGACGGCACCATCGGCGTCACCATCCCCGACGCGCTGTCCTCCGCCCCGGGCGAGGGCGGCATCATCAACCTGCCCGGCCTCATCGTCGTGCTGCTCGCCATGGTGTTCCTGCTCGGCGGCGCCCGTGAGTCCGCCGTGGCCAACACGATCATGGTCGCGGTGAAGATCGCCGCGCTCGTGCTCTTCTGCGCCATCGGCTTCATGGGCTTCAAGTCCGGCAACTACAAGGACTTCATGCCGCTCGGCATCACGGGAGTCGGCGCCGCCAGCGCCACCCTCTTCTTCTCGTACATCGGCTTCGACGCCGCCTCCACGGCCGGCGAGGAGGCCAAGAACCCCAAGCGCGACCTGCCGCGGGCGATCATGCTCTCGCTGATCATCGTCACGGTGTTCTACGTCCTCGTCGCCGCCGTCGCGGTCGGCGCCTGGAACTGGAAGGACTTCGCGGGCTCCGAGGCCACCCTGGCCGCGATCATGAACGACGTCACCGGCCAGACCTTCTGGGGCACCCTGCTCGCCGCCGGCGCCGTCATCTCCATCGCCAGCGTCGTCCTGACCGTGCTCTACGGCCAGACCCGCATCCTCTTCGCGATGTCCCGCGACGGCCTGGTCCCGAAGGCCTTCGGCAGGGTCAGCGCCAAGACCGGCACCCCGCGCGTCAACACGGTGATCGTCTCCCTGTTCTGCGCCGTCCTCGCCTCGGTCATCCCGCTGGGCAAGCTCGTCGACGCCACCAGCATCGGCACGCTCTTCGCCTTCGGCCTGGTGAACATCGCGGTGATCGTGCTCCGCTTCACCCGCCCCGACATGCCGCGCACCTTCAAGGTGATGTTCGGCCCGGTCTTCCCGGTGCTCGGCTTCCTCTTCTGCGCGTACAACATGTTCAGCCTCGACACCGTGACCTGGGTGGTCTTCGGTTGCTGGATGGCCGCGGGACTCGTGTTCTACTTCCTGTACGGCATGCGCCGCTCCCGACTGGCCACGGCCCCGGCCCTGGCGGGGACCCCCGCAGAGACCCTCGCAGAGAAGTGATCCACCCGTAGTGCGACTCAACGACCTCGACGAACGCATCGTCCACGCCCTCGCGGAGGACGCCCGCCGCAGCTTTGCCGACATCGGCGCGCTGGTCGGACTCTCCGCGCCCGCCGTGAAGCGGCGCGTGGACCGGCTCCGGGCCGAGGGTGCCATCACCGGTTTCACCGTACGGGTGGACCCGGCGGCGCTCGGCTGGGAGACGGAGGGGTTCGTCGAGATCTTCTGCCGCCACAACACCTCGCCGGACGACATCCGGCGCGGGTTGGAGCGGTATCCGGAGGTGGTGTCCGCGTCGACCGTGACCGGTGACGCGGACGCCGTCGTGCAGGTCTTCGCCTCCGACATGCGTCACTTCGAGCGCGTCCTGGAGCGGATCGCGGGCGAGCCCTTCGTGGAGCGCACCAAGTCCGTGCTCGTGCTCTCGCCGCTGCTGCGGCGCTTCTCCTCGGGCTCGCCCGCGTAGCGACACCCGAGCGGCATTCCGGAAGGGCGGACCGCCCACCCCCGTGGGGCGGCCCGCCCTTCCGCGTCCCCGGCCCTACTCGGTCGGGTAGTCGGGCTGCCAGGGCAGCACCTGGAAGTCGCCGGTGCCGGCCTTCACCTTCTCGAACGGGGCGGAGCCCATGCACTTCGGCAGCTTCGCCTCCGTGTCCTCGCCGATCCAGCTGTAGCCCAGCCGGTCGTGCTTCCCGAGGTCGTGCACGGAGATGCCGACGCGCTTGCCCCGGAAGGCGTCCACGTCGGTCTCCGTGACCACGCCCGTCACCACGGCGACCTTGCCGCCGGTGACCAGGCAGTCGACCTTCGCCACCGCGTGGCCGCCCCGGTCGCCCTTGTAGTGGCTGAACCGGAACGTGCCGGTCGCCGCCTCCGGGTCCATGTTGTCCTTCGCCGCCAGATGCACGTCGAAGCTGAACGTGATGTCGTCGCCGGCCGGCCGGTACAGCTTGGCCGTGCCGGTCAGCGCCGCCGCCTCGCGCGGCCCCCTGCCCGCCCAGTCGGTGTCGGCGGTGGCGGCACCGCCCGCGGCCAGGGTGAGCAGCAGCGCGGCGGACACGGCGGCGATCTTCGTACCGCGATTCATGTCGGTCCTTTCGGCAGGTCAACCGGACGCCCACCACTCTTCCGGCCCACGCCCGCCGGGACATCGAGCCCGGGAACGGTCCCCGCTTCCGCCGCGCGGCGGGGGAGGCGTACGACCTGCGGACGATCACGCGCGTGAGGGGTGCGCAACGAATCGCCGCGGAGGCGGGAGAGCACGCAACGGTTCGACGGTCGGTCCGCAACGGTCCAGCCTTGTCCCGGCCGAGCGCGAAACCGTACCGTTTTTGACGTCTTCCCCCTCAACTTCCCCGTCACCTCCGACCTCCGAGGAACCGCACATGCCCGCGCTGCGCACCGCCCTCCTCCAGAGCTCCGGCGAGCTCGGTGACGTGGCCGCCAACCTCAAGGTCCTCGACGAGGCCGCGGGCCGCGCGGCCGCCGCCGGCGCCGCCGTGCTGCTCGCCCCCGAGCTGTTCCTGACCGGCTACGCCATCGGCGACGCCATGGCCCGCCTGGCCGAGCCCGCCGACGGCCCCTCGGCCGAGGCGGTCGCCGCCATCGCCGCCCGCCACGGCCTGGCCGTCGGCTACGGCTACCCGGAGCGCGACCCCGAGCGGCACGGCGTGATCTACAACTCCGCCCAGCTCTTCGGCCCCGACGGCAGCCGGCTCGCCCGCTACCGCAAGACCCACCTCTTCGGCGACTTCGAGCTGAAGTGGTTCACACCCGGCGACGACGCCGTGGTCCAGGCGCGGCTCGGCGGCCTCACCGTCGGCCTGATGATCTGCTACGACGTCGAGTTCCCCGAGAACGTCCGGGCGCACGCCCTGGCCGGCACCGACCTCCTCCTGGTGCCGACCGCGCTGATGCACCCGGCCGAGATCGTCCCGCTGTCCGTCGTCCCCGTGCGCGCCTTCGAGAACCAGCTCTACATCGCGTACGCCAACCGGACCGGCCCCGAGGGCGACTTCGAGTTCGTCGGCCTGTCCACCCTGGCCGGCCCCGACGGCACCGCCCGGGCCCGCGCCGGGCGCGGCGAGGACCTGGTCCTCGGCGACGCCGACCCCGAGTTCCTCGCGGCCTCCCGCGCGGAGAACCCCTATCTCCGCGACCGCCGCCCGGGCCTGTACGGCTCTCTCGTCCACGACGCCTGAGCCCGTCCCCGCCCAGCGAGTCACCCCCGCCCATCCCCTGCGATCACCCGCTTCGCGCAAGGAGTCCGACCTCATGACGTCCACCGTGCCCAACGCCGTCGAGCACGCCGACGAGCAGCAGCCGCCGATCACCATGTTCGGGCCGGACTTCCCGTACGCCTACGACGACTTCCTGGCCCACCCGGCCGGTCTCGGGCAGGTCCCGGCGACCGAGCACGGCACCGAGGTCGCGATCATCGGCGGCGGCCTGTCCGGTCTGGTCTCCGCCTACGAGCTGATGAAGATGGGCCTCAAGCCCGTCGTCTACGAGGCCGACCAGCTCGGCGGCCGGCTGCGCACCGTCGGCTTCGAGGGCACCGGCACCGAGGGGCTGAGCTGCGAGTACGGCGCGATGCGCTTCCCGCCCTCCTCCACGGCCCTGCAGCACTACATCGACCTGGTCGGCCTGACCACCAAGCCGTTCCCCAACCCGCTGGCCGAGGCCACCCCGTCGACCGTCGTCGACCTCAAGGGCGAGTCGCACTACGCCGAGACCATCGACGACCTGCCGCAGGTCTACCGGGACGTCGCCGACGCCTGGAACAAGTGCCTCGACGAGGGCGCCGACTTCTCCGACATGAACCGCGCCATGCGCGAGCGCGACGTCCCGAAGATCCGCGAGATCTGGGCGAAGCTGGTCGAGAAGCTCGACAACCAGACCTTCTACGGCTTCCTCTGCGAGTCGGAGTCCTTCAAGTCCTTCCGGCACCGCGAGATCTTCGGCCAGGTCGGCTTCGGCACCGGCGGCTGGGACACCGACTTCCCGAACTCCATCCTGGAGATCCTGCGGGTCGTCTACACCGAGGCCGACGACCACCACCGCGGCATCGTCGAGGGCTCGCAGGCCCTCCCGCTGCGCCTGTGGGAGCGTGAGCCGGAGAAGATCGTGCACTGGGGGCAGGGCACGTCCCTGAAGTCCCTGCACGCCGAGGGCGAGCCGCGCCCGGCCGTGACCCGGCTGCAGCGCACCGCGGGCAACCGGATCACCGTCACCGACGCGAACGGCGACATCCGCACGTACCGGACGGCGATCTTCACCGCCCAGTCCTGGATGCTGCTCTCCAAGATCGAGTGCGACGAGTCCCTCTTCCCGGCCGACCACTGGACGGCCATCGAGCGCACCCACTACATGGAGTCCTCCAAGCTCTTCGTCCCGGTCGACCGGCCGTTCTGGCTGGACAAGGACGAGGAGACCGGGCGTGACGTCATGTCGATGACGCTGACGGACCGCATGACCCGCGGCACGTACCTGCTCGACAACGGCCCGGACAAGCCGGCCGTGATCTGCCTGTCGTACACGTGGTGCGACGACAGCCTGAAGTGGCTGCCGCTGTCCCCGAACGAGCGCATGGAGGTCATGCTCAAGTCGCTGTCGGAGATCTACCCGAAGGTCGACATCCGCAGCCACATCATCGGCAACCCGTCGACCGTCTCCTGGGAGAACGAGCCCTACTTCATGGGCGCGTTCAAGGCCAACCTGCCCGGCCACTACCGCTACCAGCGGCGCCTGTACACGCACTTCATGCAGGACCGGCTGCCGGAGGACAAGCGGGGTGTCTTCCTCGCCGGTGACGACATCTCCTGGACGGCCGGCTGGGCCGAGGGCGCCGTCACGACCGCGCTCAACGCGGTGTGGGGTGTCATGAACCACCTCGGCGGTGCCACCGACGGCACCAACCCGGGCCCGGGCGACGTGTACGACGAGATCGCCCCGGTCGAGCTGCCGGAGGACTGAGCGTCCCGGTGATCAGGGCCTGGCGAGGGGCGTGAGCAGCATCCGCCCCACCAGGCCCACCGACCGGTCGAGGCGTTCGGTGAACTCCTCGGCCAGGTCGGGCAGCCGCCGCAGCTGCCACAGCGAGCGGGCGGCGAGCCAGGCCCCGTCGCGGGCCCGGTCCAGGCTCCAGCAGCCGAGCAGATGCGTCAGCGGGTCCGCGATCTCCAGGAGGTCCGGGCCCGGCATCAGTTCGTCCCGGATCCGCTCCTCCAGGAGCACGAGGACGTCGCCGACCCGGTCGAACTCGTCCTCCAGGTCCGTGGGCGCGCACTCCAGGGTGCGGCAGGTGTCGACGACGGCGAGGGCCAGGTCGTGCCCGATGTGGGCGTTGATCCCGGCGAGCGCGAACTGCAGCGGGGAGACGCCGGGATGGCGCCGGTAGCGGAAGAGCGGCCGCCAGCAGGCGGGGGCCGGTCCGCCGGCGGCGACCGTGTCGACGACCGCGAGATAGCGCTGGGCGAACCGTACGTCGAGGGTGGCGGCGGCCCGCCGGTCGGTGAAGGTGCCGGCCTCGATGGCCCGGCCGATCTCCTCGGTGACGGTCAGATAGACCCGGTTGAACACCGCGACCCCGTCGGCCGGGTGGGCGGCGGCGCGGATGGCCCGCATCCGGGCCACCACGGGGTCGACGGCCGTGAAGGGCCCGAGCTCGATGTCCTGCGTCTGCGCCATGGGTGCAGGGTGGCAGCCGGAGGACCGGACGGCGTGGTTCCGCCGCCCGGCTTCCCCAGAACGGGCGAACAGCCCGCTACTTCCGCGCGGGCTCCTCGTCGGAGGTGCTGTCGACGCCCTCGTACGAGCTGGTGCCGGAGTCGAGCAGGGGCTCCTGCTGCTTCATGTGGGCCGGGGCGAAGGCGCGGAGCACGTGGTAGCCGGTGATGACCACGATCGTGCCGAGCGCGATGCCGTCGAGCTCGAAGGTGTCGGTGAAGGTGAGCTTCACGCCGCCGACGCCGATGATGATGCCGGCCGCGGCGGGCACCAGGTTGAGCGGGTTGCGCAGGTCGACCTTGGCGTTGATCCAGATCTGGGCGCCGAGCAGACCGATCATGCCGTACAGGATCACGGTGATGCCGCCGAGCACCCCGCCGGGGATGGCGGCGACGATCGCGCCGAACTTGGGGCAGAGACCGAAGAGCAGCGCGAAGCCGGCCGCGGCCCAGTAGGCGGCGGTGGAGTAGACGCGGGTGGCCGCCATGACGCCGATGTTCTCGGAGTACGTGGTGTTCGGCGGGCCGCCCAGGCCGGTGGAGAGCATCGACGCGACGCCGTCGGCGGCGATCGCGGTGCCCAGCCTGTCGTCCAGCGGGTCGCCGGTCATCTCGCCGACCGCCTTGACGTGACCGGCGTTCTCGGCGATCAGGGCGATGACGACGGGCAGCGCGACGAGGAATGCGGACCACTCGAAGCTCGGGCCGTGCAGGGAGGGCAGGCCGATCCAGTCGGCCTTGGAGACGCCGGAGAGGTCGAGCCGCCAGTGGTCGGTGACCTGGCCGCTCGGGGACATCGAGTGGATCTTGCCGAAGACCAGGTCGAAGACCCAGGAGATGCCGTAGCCGAAGATCAGGCCGAGGAAGATCGCGACACGCGACCAGAAGCCGCGCAGACAGACCACGGCCAGCCCGGTGAACAGCATGACCAGGAGCGCGGTCCACTGGTCCTGAGGCCAGTACGTGGCGGCCGTGACCGGCGCCAGGTTGAAGCCGATCAGCATGACCACGGCGCCCGTGACGATCGGCGGCATCGCCGCGTGGATGATCCGCGCGCCGAACTTCCGCACCGCGAGACCGGCGAGGAACAGCACCGCGCCGACCACGAAGACCGCGCCGGTCACGGTGGCGCTGGTGCCGCCGGACGCCCGGATGGCGGCGGCGACGCCGACGAAGGAGAGCGAGCAGCCGAGGTACGAGGGGATCGTGCCGCGGGTCGCGAGCAGGAAGATCACGGTGGCGACACCGGACATCATGATCGCGAGGTTGGGGTCGAGGCCCATGAGGACCGGGGCCACGAACGAGGCGCCGAACATCGCCACCACGTGCTGGGCGCCGAGGCCGACCGTACGGGGCCAGGAGAGGCGCTCGTCCGGCCGGACGACGGCTCCCGGAGCGGGCGTCCTCCCGTCGCCGTGCAGGGTCCAGCGCACGCCGAGGTTCATGTGCTCGCTCCAGTTCTCCGGGGGTAAAGAATCAGCCATATGGTAGGCGGTGCAGGTCAGCCGACCTTTTCCGGTGCCTCCGCCGCGGCCGCCCCGGCCGTCCGGCGCCCGCCCGCCGACCGCAGCACCCCGGCCCCGAGCACCAGCCCGAGGGCGAGCAGGGTCACCAGGCCGAAGGAGAGGACCAGCGAGGTCGCGTCGGCGATGCCGCCGATCGCGGAGGGGGCGATGAGCCCCGAGGTGTACGTGATGGTGGCGACGCCCGCGATGGCCTGGCTCGGGTTCGGGCCGCTGCGCCCGGCCGCCGCGAAGGCGAGCGGGACGACCACGGCGACGCCCAGGCCGATGAGACCGAAACCGGCCATCGCGACGGCCGCCTGCGGGGCGGTCACCACGAGCAGCCCGCCCAGGGTCGCGGCGGCGCCCCCCGCCCGGACCGTACGCACCGCGCCGAAGCGGTCCACCGCACGGTCGCCGAGCAGCCGCGCCACCGCCATGGTGAGCGTGAAGGCGGTGGTGCAGGCGGCGGCGAGCCCGGCCGAGGTGCCCAGCTCCTGCTTCAGATAGACCGCCGACCAGTCCAGGCTGGCGCCCTCGGCGAACACCGCGCAGAACCCGATCGCGCCGATGACCAGGGCGGACTTCGGCGGCAGCGCGAAGCGCGGCGGGGCGTCCTCCTCGGGTGCGCTGCGCAGGTCGAGCACGCCCTGGCAGGCGGCGAGCCCGAGCGCGGTGAGGACGAGCGCGGCGGTCAGATGGTGCAGCCGCGCGTCGCCGCCGAGGTGGGCGGCGACGGTGCCGGCCGCCGAGCCGAGCAGCGCCCCCAGGCTCCACATGCCGTGCAGGCTCGACATGATCGAGCGGCCGAGCCGGTTCTCGGTCTCCACGCCGAGCGCGTTCATGGCGACGTCGGACATGCCGGCGGTGGCGCCGAAGACGAGCAGCGCCGCGCACAGGCCGTAGACGTTCGGCGCGAGCGAGGGCAGGGTCAGCGCCAGCGTCCACAGCACGAGCAGACCGCGCAGCGCGGTGCGGGCGCCGAAGCGATGGCTGATCGCCCCGGCGAGCGGCATCGCGAGCGAGGCGCCGATCGCCGGGAAGGCCAGGGCGAGGCCGAGCTGCCCGGCGCCGACGTCCGCGTGCTCCTGGATCCACGGGATGCGGGTGGCGAAGCTGCCGGTGACCGCGCCGTGCACGCAGAAGACCGCGGCGACCGCGAACCGGGCCCGCCGCAGTCGATCGGTGGTGAAGACGGTTCCGTCCGCCATGGGTCCCTCCCTCGTCCTGGTGTCGTCGCGTAAACTATCAGGAACCCTGCCTGATAAATAGTGGTCCGGCACCGGGACGTCCGTGATCGTCTGAGAGGATCCCAGCATGGCCGCATCCCCGAGTACCGCACGGGCCATCAACGACCGGCTCGCCCTGCGACTGCTCCAGGACGAGGGCCCGTTGACGGCGACCCAGCTGAAGACACTCACCGGACTGTCCCGCCCCACCGTCGCCGACCTCGTCGAACGGCTCAGCGGCTCCGGACTCGTGCATGTCGTCGGCGAGGCCGGCGCCGAGCGCCGCGGCCCCAACGCCAAGCTGTACGGGATCGTCGCCGACCGGGCCCATCTCGCCGCGCTCGACGTGCGCACCCGGTCCGTCTCCGTCGTGGTCTCCGACCTCCTCGGCACCACCCTCGCCGAGACGGCCGCGCCCGTCAGCGAGACCGGCGGCACCGGCGCCGCCGTGGAGCAGGCCGTCACCCTCCTCCAGCAGGCCGTACGGGAGGCCGGCGCCGACCGGCTGCACACCGTCGCCGTCGGCGCGCCCGGCCTCATCGACCCGGCCACCGGCGAACTGCGCGACTCCACCGGACTGCCCGCCTGGCACCGCCGGCTCATCGGCGTCCTCCAGGAACGGCTCCCCGCCCCTGTCCTGGTCGAGAACGAGACCAACCTCGCCGCCGTCGCCGAACTGCGCGAGGGCGCGGCCCGCGACCGGGCCGACTTCGTCCTGCTCTGGCTCGGCCAGGGCATCGGCGCGTCCGTCGTCCTCGACGGGCGCGTGCGCCGCGGGGCCTCCGGCGGCGCCGGCGAGATCGGCTTCCTGCCGGTGCCCGGCACCTCCGGGCCGCCCTCGGCCACCGGCTGCGACGGCGGCTTCCACGAGCTGGCCTGCGGCGCCGCCGTCGAGGCCCTGGCCGTGACCCACGGCCTGGACCCGGCCACGGCGCTCACCTCCGGCCACGGCCCCTTCCTCGACGCCCTCGCCCAGCGCCTCGCGATCGGCGCGGCCGCGGTGGCCGCCGTCCTGGACCCGGGCTGCGTGGTCCTGGCCGGCGAGACCGGCCACCAGGGCGGTCCGGAGCTCGCCGCCCGCGTCGAGACCGCGCTTGCCGGGCTGTCCCCGCTGCGCACCGAGGTGCGGGCCACGGCACTCGGTGACGCGGCGGTGCTGCGGGGCGCCCTGCTGCGGGCCCGCGACGAGGCGCAGGACCAGCTTTTCCCGTAGCACCTGGGGGGAACGCGGCCGCGCCGCGCCCCGGACAGGGGGACGCGGCGCGGTGGGAGGCCCGGCGGCGGCAAGGGCCGTGAGAACCGCCGCCGGGGGTTTCGGGTGGTACGGGCCGGTGTGGAACGGGTCAGCAGGCGCCGAGGTCCTGCCAGACGCCCCATTCACCGGTCGTGCCCGGCTCCTCGTTCTGCGTCCACCACTTGGCCTTCCAGTTGTGGCCCTTGTGGGAGACGGTCTGGCCACCCGTGTAGACCTGGCCGGCGACGTACGCCGGGTTGGTGCAGGTGCCCCCGGTCGGCGTCGGGGTGGGGGTCGGCGAGGTGGTGGTCGGGGTCGGCGTGGGCGAGGTGGTGGTCGGCGTCGGCGTCGGGGTGGCGGTCAAGCCCCCCGGCTCCACCGTCGTCGTACCGCGCGTCAGGTCACCGGCGAGCGCGTACGTCGTGCCGTTGATGTTCACCGTCCAGTTCGACGGGGTCGAGACCGGCAGGTAGTAGTTGAACGCCAGGTCGACCGTGGCGCCCGGGGCGAGCGACTGCCAGGACGGGAGCTTCAGGGAGACCCGGTGGAAGTCGCCCTTCAGACCGCCCACGTTGTTGCCCGTGTGGTCGCTGCTGATCACCGTGGTGCCGAAACCGGACTGGTCGGAGGCGTTGCCCGGCGCCGAGGTGGCGTAGTCGAACTGGAACTCCGTGCCGCCCGGCAGCGTGGTGGCGGTGTTGTTGGTGATCTTCAGCTTCGGGGTGATCGGGTAGTTGGAGTCGCCGAGCTTGAACTCGGTGAACTCCACGCCCACGTTCACGGCCTGCGCCGGCAGCGCCTTGTTCGACTTCTTCGCGCCGTACGGGGTGGCGGCCTTGAACTTGTCGTACATCAGCGAGGTGAGCGTGTCGCCCATCTCGTACTGGCCCTTGGCCGCGTTCCAGCCGTAGTCGCCGGCCAGCTCCCAGATCATCGTGCCGCCGATGCCGCGGTCGACCACGTAGTCGGCCTTGGCGGCCACGGACTGCTCGTCCTCGGTGGAGAGGAAGACCTTCTTCTCGGCGTTCCACAGCCACGGCGCGACCAGCGTCGCGTCGTACTTCCGGGCGTAGGTGCCGGTCAGCGTCGTGCCCGACGGGAAGCCGTACGTCGTGACGTAGTCGCCGACGATCCCCTTCTCGAGGTTCTTGGCGTGCCACATCGGGTTGGAACCGGCGGGCGACTCCTGCCCGTTGGTGTCCTTGTCGTGCCACAGGTTGTCGATGCCGACGGCACCGTCACCGCACTTGGTCAGGCCGGAGCCGGCCGGGCAGGTGGTCGTGGCGGCCTTGCCCCACAGGCCGTCGGTGCCGCCCTGCACGTTCTTGAAACCGCGGGTGTAGTACGGCAGCCCGATGTTGATCCGGCCGGACGGCATCGAGCCGCGGAAGTAGTGGTACGCCCAGTCGGTGTTGAGGTAGCCGATGCCGCCGTACTGCGAGGTGGAGTACACGCTCGCGGCGGCGAGCTCGGCGTCCTTGCCGTCGTCGAACAGCGAGGCGTTCGGGCCGACGTACTCGTTCCAGGCGCCGTGCAGGTCGTAGGACATGATGTTGACGTAGTCCAGATACTTCTGCATCTGGAAGGTCTCCATGCCGCGCAGCAGATAGCCGGAGGAGGGCGCGGCGACGGTCAGCATGTAGTGCTTTCCGTCGGTGGCGCCGGCCCGGTCGAGCTTCTCGCGCAGCGACTTCATCAGGGCCGCGTAGCCCTGGACGAGGCCCGCGCGGCGCGCGTTGGAGAGCTGCCAGTCGAGCGGGTTGCCCGAGTCCTTCATCGTGGTCGGGTACTCGTAGTCGATGTCGACGCCGTTGAACCCGTACGTCCGGATGAAGTCGACGGCGGAGTTCGCGAACGTGTCGATCCCGGCCTGGTTGACCGAACCGTCGGCGTTGGTCGCCATCGAGTAGAAGCCGCCGGAGGCGACCCGGTTGCCGTTGTCGTCGAAGTAGCCGCCGGTCTCCGCCCAGCCGCCGACCGAGATCAGCGTCTTCACGTTCGGGTGCTGCTTCTTGAACTTGTTGAGCAGGTTGAAATGGCCCTTGTAGGGGAGTTCCGGGTCCATCTCGGCGCCGGCGACACCGGGCCAGGTCATCCCGGTGGCCGCGTTGTTCGGTCCGTCCGTGCCCACGGACAGCTTGTTGTCGCCGCCGACGTGCCCGAAGGCGTAGTTGATGTGGGTGACCTTGTCCCACGGGATGTCGGAGGCGAGATAGGCGGGCTCGCCGTTCTTGCCGGTGCGCCAGCCGGTGAAGTAGCCGATGACCCGGCGCTGGTGGTCCGCGCCCATCTTCTCGCGGCCCTCGGTGTCGTAGACCGAGCAGTACGGGACGTCGACGCCGGGCGTCTTGTAGAGGCCGTCGGGGCGGCAGGCCTCGTTGTCGGCCGCGTACGAGACGCCGCCGGCGGCGAGGGAGCTGATCAGCAGCCCGGCGACGGCGGCACCGGACGCGAGCAGCGAGGCCCTCTTCTGGGTGGGGGACAACACGATCTTCCTCCATAGGAGGTCAGGATTGCTCAACGAACAAGGGGGTGGGTCGTGTTGGGCCCGTGGAGTGCGCACCCGGCGGGCCGTGCCTCGGAGGTGACACGGACATTAAGAGGACTAGACCAGTGCGTCAATAGGTCTGGACCAACGAAGGGTTTCGTGGCAGGGTCATGACCGATTGTGAGTGAGCCCACAGGGCCTCACCCGTATGGCCGGTCGCGGTCCGTGGCACACTGGGCCTGTATCAGCAGCAGCGCACTCCGGGGTCGGTGTAATTCCGAACCGGCGGTATAGTCCGCGACCCGTCCGCAGCCAGCGGCCGGTTGACCAGGTGGGATTCCTGGACCGACGGTGAAAGTCCGGATGGGAGGCAGTGCGCGGCGGGCGACCCCTGTCAGGGGTGAGCCGGCCGTACGTCCGCTGGTCGCCGTACCCGTACGCGGGGGAGGCGCACCGGAGGACCCTCGGCCTCGGCGCACCCTGCGCGAGGCCCTCGTACCCGCTCTCTGTCGTCATCGACAGGCCCCGGAGTCCGTGCCCGAAGAGGCAGGAGGACCCGGTGGCCACCCAGGCCGACATCACCGCCATGCGACGCGCGATCGCGCTCGCAGCCCGCGGTCTCGGCTCCACCAGCCCCAATCCGGTCGTCGGCTGTGTCATCACCGACGCCTCCGGCCACCAGGTCGGCGAGGGGTACCACGAGCGCGCCGGCGGCCCGCACGCCGAGGTCCACGCCCTGCGCGCGGCCGGTGTCCTGGCCCGCGGCGGCACCGCGTACGTCACCCTCGAACCCTGCAACCACACCGGCCGCACCGGCCCCTGCGCCCAGGCCCTGACCGAGGCCGGGATCGCCCGCGTCGTGTACGCGGTCGGCGACCCGAACCCGCAGGCCATGGGCGGTGCGGACACCCTGCGCGCGGCCGGGATCGAGGTCGAGCAGGGGCTCCTGGAGGCCGAGGCCGAGGCCGGCAACCTGGCCTGGCTCACCTCCGTGCGCACCGGCCGCCCCTTCGTCCGCTGGAAGTACGCCGCCACCCTCGACGGCCGGATCGCGGCCGCCGACGGCACCTCCCGCTGGATCACCTCCGCCGAGTCCCGCGCCGACGTGCACCGGCTGCGCGCCGAGGCCGACGCGGTCGTGGTCGGCTCCGGGACCGCCCGCGCCGACGACCCCCACCTGGCCGTACGCGGCATCGAGGGCGCCGTCCAGCCGCTCCGCGTGGTCGTCGACACCGAGGCCACCGCCGTCAAGCCCGGCGCCCGGGTCCTCGACGACGCCGCACCCACCCTGATCGCGGTCGCCGAGGACGCCGAGACCGCCCTCGAACCCGTCGTACGGCTGCCCCGCGCCGCCGCCGGCGGGCTCTCCGTCCCCGCCCTCCTGGACGCCCTGTACGCGCGTGGCGTCCGCTCCGTCCTCCTCGAAGGCGGCCCCACCCTGGCGGGCGCCTTCGTCGCCGCGGGCGCCGTCGACCAGGTGGTCGGCTACCTCGCCCCGGTCCTCCTCGGCGCGGGCCCGAACGCCCTCGCCGCCGCCGGAATCACCACCATCGCGGAAGCGTTGCGCCTCGACGTCACCGAGACCGTGCGCATCGGATCCGACCTCCGCATCACTGCGACCCTCAAGGGAGCCTGACCGTGTTCACCGGAATCGTCGAAGAGCTGGGCGAGGTCGTCGCCGTCGAGCAGCTTGAGGATGCCTCCCGCTTCCGTCTGCGCGGCCCCGTGGTCACGGAAGGCGCCCGGCACGGCGACTCGATCGCCGTCAACGGCGTCTGTCTCACGGTGGTCGAGTTCGGCGACGGCGAGTTCACCGCCGACGTGATGGCCGAGACCCTCAAGCGCTCCTCGCTCGGCGCCCTGGAGGTCGGCTCCCGGGTCAACCTGGAGCGGCCCATGGCCGTCGGCGGGCGCCTCGGCGGGCACATCGTCCAGGGTCACGTGGACGGCACCGGCACGATCCTCGACCGCGAGCCCTCCGAGCACTGGGAGATCGTCAGGGTCGGCCTGCCCGCGCAGCTCGCCCGTTACGTCGTCGAGAAGGGCTCGATCACGGTCGACGGCGTCAGCCTCACCGTCGTCGAGGTCGGCGACGACTGGTTCACCATCAGCCTCATCCCCACCACCCTCGCGCTGACCACGCTCGGCATCAAGCAGAGCGGCGACCCGGTCAACCTCGAAGTGGACGTCATCGCCAAGTACGTCGAGCGGCTGCTCGGCCCGAACGGACCGTCGACCGGACCCACGGACGGACAGGAGAACGTCAAGTGAACTGGCTCAACTCCGAGGCGTTCACCCTCCTCGACCAGCACATCATCTGGTCGGACATGATCGGGAACATCTTCGGCCTGGTCGCCCTCACCCTGGGCTGGCGCCGCTCGGTGTGGACCTGGCCCGTCCAGTTCCTGGCCGGCCTCGTCCTCTTCGGCGCCTTCTACGGCCACCTCACCGGCAGCGCCGGCAAGCAGGCCGTCGTCATGCTGGTCGCCCTCTTCGGCTGGTGGCAGTGGAGCCGCGGCAAGGGCCAGGGCACGGACGGCCACATCTCCGTGCGCTTCGCCACCTGGCGCGAGCGCGGCGCGATGATCGCCGCCGCCGCGGCGGGCACCGTCGCCGTGGCCCTCCTCTTCAAGGCCTACCCGGACCTGTCCTGGGACCCCTGGCCCGACGCGTACATCTTCGTCGGCACCATCGTCGCCATGTACGCCCAGGCCCGCGGCATGGTCGAGTTCTGGTTCGCCTGGCTGCTCGTCGACCTCGTCGGCGTCCCGCTGAACTTCGCCAACGGCTACGCCTTCTCCGGCTTCGTCTACGTCATCTACGGAGCGCTCGTCCTGTGGGGCATGCGCGACTGGTGGCTCCGCTCCCGCACGACCGCCCCCACCCTGGAAGGAGCCCACGCATGAGCGCGCTGCCGATGTGGGACGCCACCGACCTGACCCTCGACCCCGTCGAGCAGGCCATCGCGGACATCGCCGCCGGCCGCCCCGTGGTCGTCGTGGACGACGAGGACCGCGAGAACGAGGGCGACCTCGTCCTCGCCGCCGAGAAGGCCACCCCCGAGGTCGTCGCCTTCATGATGAGCGAGTGCCGCGGCCTGATCTGCGCCCCCATGGAGGGGGACGAGCTGGAGCGCCTCCGGCTGCCGCAGATGGTCGACCACAACACCGAGTCGATGAAGACGGCCTTCACCGTCTCCGTCGACGCGAGCTCCGCCCACGGCGTCAGCACCGGCATCTCCGCCGCCGACCGCGCCACCACCCTGCGGATGCTCGCGAGCGGCGACTACGAGCCCGGCGACTTCGTCCGCCCCGGCCATGTCTTCCCGCTGCGCGCCAAGCCCGGCGGCGTCCTGGTCCGCAACGGGCACACCGAGGCCGCCGTCGACCTCGCCCGGCTCGCCGGACTCCGCCCGGCCGGCGCCATCGTGGAGATCGCCGGCGAGGACGGCGTCATGCTGCGGCTGCCCGAGCTGATCCCCTTCGCCCGCAAGCACGGTCTGACGATCATCTCCATCGAGGACCTGATCGCCTACCGGCGCTCCGCCGAACCGACCGTGCGCCGCGAGGCCGAGGTCCACCTGCCCACCCGGCACGGCGACTTCACCGCGTACGGCTACCGCTCCACCGTCGACGGCGTCGAGCACGTCGCGCTCGTCCACGGCGAGCTCGGCGACGGCGAGGACGTCCTGGTCCGGGTCCACTCCGAGTGCCTCACCGGCGACGTCTTCCACTCGCTGCGCTGCGACTGCGGCCCGCAGCTGGAGGCCTCCATGGACCGCGTCACCGAGGCGGGCCGCGGGGTCGTCGTCTATCTGCGCGGCCACGAGGGCCGCGGCATCGGACTGCTCTCCAAGCTGCGCGCGTACGAGCTCCAGGAGCGCGGCCGCGACACCCTCGACGCCAACCTGGAGCTGGGCCTGCCCGCCGACGCCCGCGACTACGCGGCCGGCGCGCAGATCCTCGCCGACCTCGGCGTGCGCAGCCTGCGCCTGATGACCAACAACCCCGACAAGGTCGTCGCCCTCACCCGGCACGGCCTCACCGTCCAGGGCCGCGAGCCCATGCCGGTCCAGGCGGGCGAGCACAACCTGCGGTACCTGCGCACCAAGCGGGACCGGATGGGCCACGACCTTCCGTGGCTGGACGGCGCCGCCGCCCCCACCTGCGGCAACCAGTAGGCACGCCAGCACATCAGCACATCAGCACGTACGTACGAACCGGCTAGGAGAGACATGAGCGGCAAGGGCGCACCCGTCCTCAGCGTGAAGAACTGCGGCGACCTGCGGGTGGCCGTGATCGCGGCCCAGTGGCACGAGAAGATCATGGACGGCCTCGTCGACGGCGCCCTGCGCGCCCTCGCCGAGCTCGGCATCGAGGAGCCCACCCTGCTGCGCGTCCCGGGCAGCTTCGAGCTCCCGGTCGTGGCCAAGGTGCTCGCCCAGCGCGGCTACGATGCGGTGGTGGCGCTCGGTGTCGTCATCCGCGGCGGAACGCCGCACTTCGAGTACGTGTGCCAGGGCGTCACCCAGGGCCTCACCCAGGTCTCGATCGACACCGGCGTACCCGTCGGATTCGGCGTCCTCACCTGCGACAACGAGGAGCAGGCGCTGGACCGGGCCGGCCTGGAGGGCTCGTCCGAGGACAAGGGCCACGAGGCCGTCACCGCGGCCGTCGCCACCGCCACCATCCTGCGGACGGTCAGCGAGCCCTGGCGCTGAAACCCTGACGCCGGGCCGGACCTCCCCACCCCGTACTCTTAGGACATCATGGCGAACAAAACCTTCGAAGAGCTCTTCGCCGAGCTCAAGCTCAAGGCCGAGACCGGCGACCCTGCGACCTCCCGCACCGCGGAACTGGTCGGCAAGGGCGTCCATGCCATCGGCAAGAAGGTCGTCGAGGAGGCCGCCGAGGTCTGGATGGCCGCCGAGTACGAGGGCAACGAGGCCGCCGCCGAGGAGATCTCGCAGCTGCTGTACCACGTCCAGGTGATGATGGTGGCCCGCGGGATCTCGCTCGACGACGTCTACGCCCATCTCTGAGCATCCCCGCTTCGAGAACCCCCTCTGAGCACCGAGCACGCGAAACCCCGAACACCCCTGAAAACCTCCTGAGGCAAAGGAAGCCCGTCCCATGCTGCGCATCGCCGTCCCCAACAAGGGTTCTCTCTCCGGACCTGCGATGGAGATGCTCCATGAGGCGGGCTACCGGCAGCGCAAGGAGTCCAAGGAACTCGTCACCGTCGACCCGGAGAACGAGGTGGAGTTCTTCTACCTCCGCCCCAAGGACATCGCGATCTACGTGGCGTCCGGCCGGCTCGACATCGGCATCACCGGCCGCGACCTGCTCCTGGACTCCGGCGCCAACGCCGAGGAGATCCTGCCGCTGAACTTCGGCCGCTCCACCTTCCGTTACGCCACCCGCCCCGGCACCGCCGAGGGCCCCGCGGACTTCCACGGGATGACGATCGCCACCTCCTACGAGGGCATCGTCGCCAAGCACCTGGCCGAGCAGGGTGTCGACGCCTCCGTCGTGCACCTCGACGGCGCCGTCGAGACCGCGATCCAGCTGGGCGTCGCCCAGATCATCGCGGACGTCGTCGAGACCGGCACCAGCCTGCGCAACGCGGGCCTGGAGGTCATCGGCGAGCCGATCCTCACCTCCGAGGCCGTCGTCGTGCGCCGGGCCGGCGCCACCGCCGAGGACCCCAAGGTGCAGCAGTTCCTGCGCCGCCTCCAGGGCGTCCTCGTCGCGCGCTCCTACGTGATGATGGACTACGACTGCCGCGCCGAGCACCTGGAGCAGGCCGTCGCCCTCACCCCGGGCCTGGAGTCGCCCACCGTCTCGCCGCTGCACAACGAGGGCTGGGTCGCCGTGCGCGCCATGGTCCCCGCGAAGGAGGCGCAGAAGGTCATGGACGACCTGTACGAGCTGGGCGCCCGCGCCATCCTCACCACGGCCATCCACGCCTGCCGCCTCTGAGACCCAAGGAAACCGGCACTCCCATGTCCGACTCCGCCGTTCCCGCCCTCCCGGTCACCTTCCGGCCGGGCCGCACCCGGGCCGTGCTGCTGACCCTCGGGGCGACGATATTCGTCGTCGTCTCGGCCCTCGGGCTGATCCTGGACCCGATGCACCCGGGGGAGCGGGCCAGCTTCGTCCTCACCGCCACGCTCTTCCTGGGCGTCATGGTGCTGCTCAGCCGGCCCAAGGTGGTCGCCGACGACGAGGGCGTGACGGTCGTCAACATCACCCGGAAGCGCCGGCTGGCCTGGGCCGAGGTGCTCCGGGTCAACCTGCGCCCCGGTGACGCCTGGGTCTTCCTCGACCTGAGCGACGGCACCAGCCTGCCGGCCCTCGGCATCCAGCCGGGCATCGCCAAGGAGCAGGCCATCCGCGACGCCCGCGCGCTGCGCGCGCTCGCCGAGGCCCACGGCACCGGGACCGAGTCCCGCTGACCCGGCCCCCGGCCCTGACCCTCGACCCGGTTCCGACCCCGGCCGGACCGGGGGACGGACCCTGATCCGTCCCCCATACGGGGCCGACCCCCTGCCCGCGACGGCGCGGGCGTGACTAATCTGGTGGCGGTGGTGCCGAGCGGCACCACCGCCTCGCTTGTGCAGGGCCGCCCGCCGGCGGCCCGCGAGGCCACCCTTCGACCCGAGGAGTGACTCCCTCCGGCAATGGACGGATCGTCCGGTAGTACCTGCGCCGCCCCCTCACCCGAGGCGGCGGCATGATCGTCTCGCTCCTGCTGCTCGCCGCAGCCCTCCTGCTGATCCTCGCCAACGGCTTCTTCGTGGCCGCCGAGTTCGGCCTCGTGACCGTCGAACGCGCCGAGGCCGAGCGCGCCGCCGCCGAAGGCGACCGCCGCGCCCGCGGTGTCGTCCGGGCCCTGCGCGAGCTGTCCTTCCAGCTCTCCGGCACCCAGCTCGGCATCACCATCACCTCGCTCGTCACCGGCATGCTCGCCGAGCCCGCGCTCGCCGGACTGCTCCACGCGCCGCTGACCGCCACCGGCCTGCCCGAAGGCGCCGTCTCCGGCATCTCCGTGCTCGTCGGCATGCTGCTCGCCTCGGCCGTGCAGATGGTCGTCGGCGAACTCGTCCCGAAGAACTGGGCGGTCTCCCGGCCGCTCCAGGTGGCCCGCTTCGTGGCTGGACCGCAGCATGTCTTCGCGAGCCTGTTCCGGCCCGTGATCGCCCTTCTCAACACCGTCGCCAACCGGCTCGTCCGGCTGTTCGGCGTGGAGCCGGCCGACGAGCTCGACTCCGTCCGCACCCCCGGCGAGCTGGTCTCCCTGGCCCGCCACTCGGCCCTGGCCGGCGCCCTCGAACAGGACACCGCCGACCTCTTCGTACGGACCCTCACGCTCGGCGGGCTCACCACCGAGCAGGTCATGACCCCGCGGGTGAAGATGAGCGCCCTCCAGTCGGACGCCACCGCGGCCGACGTCCTCAACCTGACCCGGGCCACCGGCCTGTCCCGCTTCCCGGTCTACCGCGAGCGGATCGACGAGGTCGTCGGCATGGTCCACCTCAAGGACGCGCTCGCCGTCGTCCCCCACGAGCGGCACCGCACCCCGGTGGGCCGCATCGCCGTCCCGCCGCTGCTCGTCCCCGAGTCGCTGCCGGCCCAGGCCCTCCTGGAACGGCTGCGCCGCGAGCAGCCCATCGCGGTCGTCGTCGACGAGTACGGCGGCACCGCCGGTGTCGTCACCCTGGAGGACATCGTCGAGGAGCTCGTCGGCGAGGTCCGCGACGAGCACGACAGGGCCGCCGACGAGCGGCCGGAGCTGGCCGCGGTGCCGTCCGAGGACGGCACCCAGGTCTGGGAGGCCGACGGCTCCTGCCGGGTGCACACCCTGCACCGGATAGGACTCGACGTGCCCGACGGACCGTACGAGACGGTCGCCGGGCTCGTCGCCGATCTGCTCGGGCGCATCCCCGCCCCGGGCGACCGGGCCGAACTCCCCGGCTGGCGGCTCTCGGTCCGCCAGGTCGACCGCTACCGCGCCGAGCGGGTGCGCATCGTGCGCACCGCCCCGGTACCCGTCGGAGCGGAGACGGCCCGATGAGCCTGCTTCCCCTCCTCTTCGCTGCGCTCCTGGTGCTCGCCAACGGCTTCTTCGTCGGCGCCGAGTTCGCGCTCGTCTCCGTGCGCCGCAGCCAGATCGAGCAGCGCAGCGGCAAGCGGGCCCGCCAGGTCCTGTACGGCCTGGAGAACCTGCCGCAGATGATGGCCGCCGCCCAGTTCGGCATCACGGTCGCCTCGCTGACCCTCGGCGCCGTCGCCGAGCCGACCGTGGCCCGGCTGCTCGAACCGGTCTTCCACGCCGTGGGCGTGCCGGAGGGCCTGATCCACCCGCTCGGGTACGTGATCGCGCTCGCCGCGGTGGTCTTCCTCCACCTGGTGATCGGCGAGATGGTCCCGAAGAACCTCGCCATGGCCGACCCCGAGCGCACCGCGCTCGCGCTCGGCCCGGGCCTGGTCGGCTTCGCGCGCCTCTGCCGACCGGTCACCAGCGCGCTCGGCGCCTGCGCCCACCTGGTCCTGAGGGCCTTCAAGGTCGAGCCCAAGGACGAGGTGGAGGCGGTCTTCACCAGCGCCCAGCTCGGCCGGCTCGTCGAGGACGCCGGTCAGGCCGGACTGCTCGACCCGGCGGAGCAGGAGCGCCTGGAGGACGCCCTGGAGCTCGGCACCCGCCCGGTGACGGACGTCCTCATCCCCTCCGCCTCCCTGGTCACCGTGCCCCCGTCGGTCACTCCCCGGGACATCGAGGAACTGACCGTGCGGACCGGCTTCTCCCGCTTCCCGGTCCGCGCCCAGGGCGTACGGGCCGAGGGCCGCGGCGCCTTCATGGGCTTCGTGCACGTGAAGGACATCCTGGACCTGGAGGACCGGGAACGGGCGGTGCCCCAGCAGGTGTGGCGCCCGATGGCCACGCTGCGGGCGGAACTGCCGCTGGACGACGCGCTCACCGTGATGCGCCGGGCCGCGACCCATCTGGCCCAGGTGTCCGACGCCTCCGGCCGGGTGCTCGGCCTGGTCGCCCTGGAGGACGTCCTGGAGATGCTGGTGGGCGAGGTCCGCGACCCCGCGCACCGGGTCGGGTCCGTGGTGCGGCACCCCTCGGGGCCGGGGCCGTCGCAGCCGCCCGCGCGGGCGCTCGCCGGCTGATCCCGGCCGGTTCGCGTCTCCCGTCGGAGCCGCCGGTCAGATGCCCGGCGGCTCCTGCGGTCCGCGGTCCATCGGCCCGCGCCCCGAGAGCACCTCGCCGTACGCCTGCATCAGGTCCGGAAGCCGCAGCGTGGCCAGGTCCTCGCGGCCCGGTGTGCCGGCGTAGCCGGACAGCCGCAGATCGCGGTACGCGCAGGACTTCTCGTACAGGGTGCGCAGGAAGCGCCCGTTGCCGAGCTCGTCGATCCAGCCCTGCTCGACGACATGCCCGCTGATGGAGCGCAGCTCGTCCAGCGACTCCTCGTCCCAGCCGTCGCCGTTCGCGGCGGCGAGCACCTTGCCGATCTCGGTCAGTTCGAGCGGGCGGTACGAGGGGAAGTCGACGCGGGTGGTGAAACGGGAGGACAGGCCGGGGTTGGCGGCCAGCAGCCGGTCCATGCCCTCCGGGTAGCCGGCCAGGATCACCACCAGATGGTCCCGGTTGTCCTCGGCCCGCTTGAGCAGCACCTGAAGGGCCTCGTCGCCGTAGGCGTCGCCCTTGCTGTAGCCGGTGTTGGAGAGCGAGTAGGCCTCGTCGACGAAGAGCACCCCGCCGATCGCCGAGTCGATCAGCTCATTGGCCTTGACCGCGGTCTGGCCCAGGTACTCGCCGACCAGATCGGCCCGCTGGGCCTCCACCAGATGGTCGCCGCCGAGCAGCCCGAGCGCGTAGAACACCCGGCCGAGAATGCGGGCCACCGTGGTCTTCCCGGTGCCCGAGGGGCCGGAGAAGACGAAGTGCCGTTTCGGCGGCTGGACGGGCAGGCCCTGTCCGGCCCGGAGCCGGGCCATCTCCAGCTGCGCCGACAGCGCCTTCACCTGCCGCTTCACCGGCTCCATCCCGACCATCCGCTCCAGCTCCGCCAGCGCCTCGGCGAGCAGCGCCGGGTCGGTGGGGCTGGCCGGGAAGCGGGGCGGCGCCGGCTGCGCCGGGACCGCCGCCTTCTGCCGTACGAAGTCGGGCGGCTCCGGCGGTGCCGGCGGCGGCCCGGCCTCCGGCCGGAGCAGCAGCCCGTCGCCGCCCGGGACCTCCGGACCGTCCCGCTCGCCGTCCACGGTGTCCTGGCCGAGCCCGCCGTACAGCGCCGGGGCATAGCCCACCGGGTCGTCCGGGCCCTCGAAGCCGTCGTACTCGGCGATGGCCGCGAGCCGCGCCGCGGTGTCCATGAACGCCGGGTCGATCCGGTGCACCGCCCGGTAGAGCGGCAGCGCGGCCGCGGACCGGCCGGTGCCCTCGTGCGCCCGGGCCAGCCAGTAGCGCAGCTCCTTGCGCTGCGGCTGCTCGCTGCGGCAGCGCATCAGCGCCGCCGCGAGCAGCGGCTCGGCCTGCCCGTACATCTCCAGGCGCACCCGGGCCATGCCGCCGAAAAGACCCGCCTCGATGCCGAGCAGCGGATCGTCGACCAGCGGCTCGGTGTGCCGTACGAGCTGGTCCCAGTCCTTGACCAGATAGGCGCGGCAGGCGTGCAGGAAGCGCACCTGCGGGTCGGCGTCTACCGGCGGGAGCCCGGCGAGCGCCCGGTCGAGCTCGGGCACATGCCGTCCGTCGAGCCAGTGGGAGGCGTGCGCGAGCAGCAGATCGCGCGGGGTCTCGAGCACCGGCTGCACCCACCAGCCCAGCCAGTACCAGGAGTTGAGGGTGCGGCGGTGCCGGGTCCGCTGTTCGCCGAAGCGCTCCCGGTTGCGGTACATCCGCAGCAGCGCGGTCGTGGTGTCCACCCGCAGCGCGTGCAGCCCGAGCCAGCCGTCGGCCATGCCGGGGTCGATGCGCACCGCCGTCCGGAACTCCTCCTCGGCCTGCGGATAGGCGCCCATCGTGTAGGCGTCGACTCCGCGCAGCCAGGCGAGCTCGGCGGGGGCATGCGTGCCCTGTGTGCCGAAGTCCATCGGGTCCCCCACAACCGTCTACACGTGGACGGGAATTGACCGCACCGAGGGGCATCGTACCTGCGCAGGGGGTGCGTGAAGAGGGAGAAGGAGCCGATCGGCCGCGATCGACGCGATCCGCGGCCCGCTCACCGGCCGTGACCCACGGTGATGGTGAGGGCGGAACGAAGCCCCCGATCACGGGGGAACAACCGGGGGCTTCGCGTCCGCGGCGGCTTCGAAGAGCCGCACATTGAGAACGTAAGACCTGTACGCCCCTTGGGTCAAGCCGAGTTGAGGCACTTGCGGAAGCGGAGTCGAGGCCACTCAGTTTGCGGCCGGGGAGTCGTCACGTTCGGTGATGATCTGGTTCGGGCCCGCTGTCACAGCAGGCCCTGGCAGCCACTCGTAACCCTCCCCGCGCTCCCGTACCAGGGTGTCGGCGAAGGGCCGCGAGGGGTCCTCGGCGAAATGGCGAGTCTCCGCCATCGTCCAGCCGTCCCAGAACGCGTCCTGCGCCGGTCCGTCCCGGCGCCGGCCGCGCCGCCACGACTCCTCGGGACCGCGCTCCATCCACAGCAGCCGCGCCAGGAACGGCCGCAGCACCCGCCGCCCGGCCCCCACGCCCTCCATCAGGACCACGGGCGCCGCGGGCAGTGGCCTCGGCGGACCGAAGGCGCGCAGATTCCAGTCGTACGGGTGATAGTGCGCGGTCCGGCCCTCGGACAGCGGCTCGACGACCTGGCCCAGGAGCCGTCCGGTCCACTCGAAGAGCTCCTCATGGCTCGCGAGGTCGTCGAGATGCAGCACCGGCGCGCCGTCCAGGGCGGCGGACAGCCGGGCGGCGAGCGTGGACTTGCCGGATCCGGCATGCCCGTCGACCGCGACGAGCCGCACCGGGCCGCAGGACGGCGGCAGCCGGCGCAGCGCGGCGGCGGCGCGGTCGAGGTCGGGGTCGGGGCCGGGGTCGGCGGTCATGGCTTCAGGGTAGGGGAGCCCCAGGTCAGCGGGGCTCGCCCTGCCACTGGTGGAGACCAATATTGCTCGGGCGGCACGCGTCGAATCGCTGGCGGGAGGCGTCCGCGAGCCGCGATAGTGGGCCCGCAGCCCATCCGTTCGCCACCACCGACTGGAGGGTCACCGCCCATGCCCCCTGCCACCCCGCGCCGCACCGTCCTCGCCGCCGCCCTCGCCGCGGCGGCCGGAACGGCGGCGTCCGTCGCGCCGGCCGCGGCCCTTGCCGACGAGGCCCCGAGTCGTGCCCCTGGCCTCGTGGACAACCACTTCTGGTCCACGTACACCGATTGGCGCTGCGGCACCGCCTCCGGCACCCGGGCCGTCGCCGGCCACCGCCCCGGCCTGGTCATCGACACCCCGGCCGGCCGCACCGACTACGCCGACCCGCACACCGGCCGGACCAGCACCTGGGAGTACGCGACCTGGACCTCGCCCGTCCACACCTCCGCGGTCCCCGCGACCGAGGTCATCGCCTCCTGGAACGCCCACACCCCGCCCGGCACCTGGATCCAGGTCGACCTGCGCGGCAGCTACGGCGACGGCACCGACACCCCCTGGTTCGTGATGGGCCGCTGGGCCAGCGGCGACGCCGACATCCGCCGCACCTCGGTGGACGACCAGAGCGACGGCAAGGCCTCCATCTGGACCGACACCTTCTCGGTCGACGACCCGGCGAGCGGCCTCCGCCTCCTCTCCTACCAGCTGCGCCTCACCCTCCACCGCACCCCCGGCACGAACCTCACCCCTGTGGTCCGGCGCCTCGGCGCGATGGCCTCCGACATCCCGGACCGTTTCACCGTCCCCGCGTCGCTGCCCGGCCTCGCCCACGAGCTGACCGTGCCCCGCTACTCGCAGAACACCCACGTCGGCCAGTACCCCGAGTACGACAACGGCGGCGAGGCCTGGTGCAGCCCCACCTCCTCGCAGATGATCATCGAGTACTGGGACCGCCGCCCGTCCTCCGCCGACCTGGCCTGGGTGAACCCGGCCTTCGCCGACCCCCAGGTCTGCCACGCGGCCCGCTCCACCTACGACTACCAGTACGCCGGCTGCGGCAACTGGCCCTTCAACGCCGCCTACGCCGCCTCCTACCCCGACCTGAACGCGGTCGTCACCCGCCTGCACTCGCTCACCGACCTGGAGACCCTGATCCGCGCCGGCATCCCGGCCATCACGTCCCAGTCCTTCCTCAAGGACGAACTCACCGGCGCCGGCTACGGCACCTCGGGCCACCTGATGACCGTCATCGGCTTCACCGAGGACGGCGACGTGATCGCCAACGACCCCGCCTCCCCGGACAACGAGGCCGTCCGCCGGGTCTACCGGCGGCGCGAGTGGGAGAACATCTGGCTGCGGACCAAGCGCTACGACGCGAACGGCAAGGTCAGAAGCGGTACGGGCGGTGTGTGCTACATCTTCTGGCCGGTCAAGTCAGCACCAAGTCAGCACCGCGCGCTGCGGTCGCTCGGCCTGCTGTGAGCGTGCACAGCCCGACGGCCGTCTCGCCGACCTGACGGCAGCGCGGCGAGGACGATCGCCCTCTCGCACCGGTCGGAACTCCGTTGCCGGATCGTGACCACACGGGCTGGTCTTGGCCAGAAAGCCTGTACGAACGACCCGGCTCGCGAACTACCGTCCGGTGGTACAGGGGGCGGGGGTCGCCGGATGACTCGTGCTCTGGGACGTCCGGCGGTAGGGGGCTCTCTGATGACTGTCCAGCGCGTGGTCCGCGGCCGGACGGGCGTGACCATCATCCTGGCCATGGTGCTCACCATGTCCGGGCTGACCTCGCCCGAACTGTTACGCAGCGCCGCCGCGACGGTGCCGGACGCCGGGTCGGCGGTCACCGGGCCGGAGGGGCCGGAGGGCACGTCGTTCAACCCGAACCAGATCAAGGACATCAAGGCGGCCGATCCCGGCTCCGGGGTGAACCTGGTAGAGGCGCCCACGGCGAACAACAGCGGTGACGCGCGGTTGTCGTACCCGCTGGAGGTGCCGAAGGGCCGCGCGGGCCTGGAGCCGAAGCTGGCCGTCACGTACAACTCGTCGGGGGCGAACGGGTGGCTCGGCGTCGGGTGGGATCTCACCACCCCGATGGTCACGGTCGACACACGGTGGGGTGTGCCGCGCTACGACGCCGGGCTGGAGACCGAGACCTACCTGCTCAACGGCGAGCAGCTGACCCCGGTGGCGCACCGGAGCGAGTTACAGGCGCGCACTGCGGAGAAGGTGTTCCACTCCCGGGTGGAGGGCTCGTTCGACCGGATCGTGCGCCACGGCGACAGCCCTGCGAACTACTGGTGGGAGGTCACCGACAAGCAGGGTGTCCGCACGGTCTTCGGCGGCACGGCCGACAGCACGCTGGCCGACGGCGCGGGTCACGTCGCCACCTGGGCGGCGCGGGAGGTCCGCGACGGCAACGACAACGTCCTGCGCTACCGGTACGCCAAGGTGGCCGACGGCGGCACGACGGACTCCACAGTGCCGGGCAGCGACCTGTACCCGCAGAAGATCACCTACACCGGCCGCGGCGACACCGATGGCAGATACTCGGTGACGTTCGTCCGGGACCGCGAGCGCGGCGAGCCCCGTCGGCCGGACGTGCGGATCGACGCCAAGTACGGGTTCAAGAAGGTCACCGCCGACCTGCTGCGGCGCGTCGAGGTCAAGCTGGACGACCAGCTGATCCGCGCATACGAGCTGAACTACCGGACCGGCGCGTTCGCCAAGACGCTGCTCACCTCGGTGTCGCAGTTCAGCGAGACCAACCAGCTGTTCCACACCCACACGTTCGACTACTTCGACGACGTGCGCGATCAGGCGGGGAACTACAACGCCTTCGCCGACGCCGCGGGTTGGTCGGTGCCGGACGACGACCTCGGGGTGAACATCCGCGAAGGCGAGGCCAGCGCGATCTCGGCCAACACCTCGGTCGGCTTCGGCGCGCACCTGTTCGCGGGCTACAACGTGCAGGGGCTGACCACCAAGGAGGGTTCCGTCGGGCTGAAGGTCGGGTTCAGCGCGGGCCAGTCCGACGGCCTGTCGACACTGACCGATGTGAACGGCGACAACCTGCCGGACAAGGTGTTCCGCAAGAACAACGACGTGTTCTACCGGCCCAATCTGGCCAGACCAGGTGGTGAACCGAAGTTCGGCGACACGCCGGTCAAGCTCACCGGCCTCCCGGGAATCTCGACCGAGCGCACGCTGTCCGGCACCATCGGCGTCGAGTCGTACGTCCTCACCACCTCCGCCCAGCTGGACTTCGTGGGCACCACGACCACCTCGGACCGGTTCTTCAGCGACGTCAACGGCGACGGCATAGCCGACCTGGTGAACAACGGCGGCGTGCTGTTCGGCTACCTGGACGCCAACGGGCAACCCGCCTACAGCGCGGACTCCAGCCGCACCCCGGTGCCGATCGGGGGCGGCAAGGTGACCGGCGAGATCGTCGGCGACCAGACCGCGCAGTTCAACCAGCAGGTGGACAACTCACCTCTCCTCGACACCGTGCGCCGCTGGGTCGCGCCGTTCGACGGCACCGTCCGCGTGGACGGCAGCGTGCAGCTGACCCAGGACCCCTCCCCGGCGCGGGCCGCGTACACCAAGGCCGACGGCGTGCGGGTCACCATCCAGCACAAGGACGCCGAACTCTGGGCGCAACGGATCGGCCCCGACGACCACACCGAGTTCACCCCGGGCAACGTGGCGTCGATCCCGGTGAAGAAGGGCGACGCGCTCTACTTCCGTACCCAGTCCATTCTGGACGGCAAGTACGACACCGTGGCGTGGGACCCGGCGATCACCTACACCGACCTGCCGGCCGGCACGGACGCGAACGGGCTGGCGAACACCGTGTTCCGTGCGTCGACCGACTTCACCTACGGCGGCCGGCCGTCCCTGGTGACCGTGCCGGTGAACGGCACGCTGCGGCTGACCGGTGACGTGGTCAAGTCCAAGGCGACCTCGGACGACGTGACCGTCGTGATCGAGAAGGGCAACGGCGTCCACACCCCCGCGGAGGTGTACCGCAAGGTCCTGCCCGCCGCGTCGACCGGCACCACCGCGATCGACCTCAGCATTCCGGTCAGCACGTTCGAGAAGATGTCGTGGAGGCTGAAGACCGACTCCCCGATCGACGCCTCGGCGGTGAGCTGGGCGCCGAAGGCGCACTACACGGCCGCGCAGGGGGTCGAGTCGGTCGTCGACGCCAAGGGCGATCCCACGCTGGTGATCAACCCGCCGTACGACATGACCATGTTCCCGGCGGACACCCTCACCGCGCCGCAGCAGTCCTACAAGGCGACCAGGACCGGCCAGTTGAAGGTGCGGCCGAAGGTGTCCTTCAACTTCAATCTCCTCGGTGACGCCAAGATCGCGTTCACGGTGAAGAAGCGCGGCGGGCAGCTGCTCGGCAAACGGATCTTCCAAGTCAAGGACACTTCCCCCTTCGGTGGCCCGAACCTGGACCTGACCGTGCCGGTCACCGCCGGCGACGAGCTCTACATCGACTACTCCACGGCGGAGACCGGACTGCTCGGACTGCTCGTCGAGCAGTCCGCGTCGGTCACCTACGACGTGACGTCGAGCTGGCCGACCTTCACCCCGGCGCCCAGCGCCATGCACGGTTCCGTCGGACAGGGCGCCTTCGCCCAGCCCTACCGCGGCTGGGGTGTGATCGGCTACCAGGGCAACCGCGACCGTGCCACCCAACCGCTCAAGCAGGCCGAACTCACGCTGGACCAGAGCTTCAAGGACGCGCTTCCCAAGGAGCCCAAGGAAGCGGACGTCGCGCCTTTCGCCGCGAATCCCCGGCTCACCATGCCGCGGCTCGCGGTGTTCGCCCCCGTCCCCGCCAAGGGAGGCTGGGCCGCTCAGGACGAGTCCTCCTGGGTCACCGCCGCGATGGCGACCAGTTCCCGCCTCGGCGCGGACACCATCGACATCGTCACCGACGCCGACGTGGCGGGCGACCGGGCGGTGATGCGCCGCGGTGTCACCGGCCAGGTGTCGGCCACCCTCGCGGCCGGCCCGTTCGGCGGCACCGTGGTCGGCGGGATCACCGCGGGTTCGGTCGACTACCTCGACCTCAACGGCGACGGCTACCCCGACGTCGTGGGCGCCAAGGAGATCCAGTTCTCCGACATGACCGGCGCGCTCGGCACCACGCGCGGCACCCTCGGCGGCAACGTCCGCGAGGCGGACAACGTCTCCGGCAACGTGGCGCTCTCCGCGGGCAGCGAGACCGCCACCATCGCCAGCGCCCTGGGCATGGCCGCGCCCGACGCGGGCACCAGCGCCAACACCGCCACCACCGGCGCGGTCCAGCCGTCGCTCGGCATCGGCGGAAGCCTCGGCGGCGGCGAGTCCGACGTCCGCGTCGACCTGATCGACATCAACGGGGACGGGTTGCCGGACAAGGTGTTCGGCAACGGCGACGTCCAGTTGAACCTCGGCTACTCCTTCGCCGCCCGAGAACCCTGGTCGGCCGGACCGATCAACGACGCGTCCACCCGCAACGTCGGCGTCAACCTCGGGTTCAACGTCGACCGCTACGGCTTCGCGGGCGGTGTGTCCGCCGAGCTGGGAACCTCGTACACCAGCGCGAGCATGACGGACGTCAACGGCGACGGCCTCACCGACCGGGTGTTCACCGACGGGGCCAATCCGATCAAGGTCGCGGTCAACACCGGCACCGGCTTCACCGCGCCCGCCCCCTTCCGCGGCAGCTTCCCCGACATCGCCGTCGACAAGAACGCCAGTCTCGGCGGGGGCGTCTACTTCACCGTCGGCCTGCCCACTCCCGTCGGCGTCTTCGTCTTCAACCCCGGCGTCAACGCGTCCACCGGCATCAGCCGGGCCGAGACCAGCCTGCGGGACGTCAACGGCGACGGCCTGGCCGACCACGTCAAGTCCACCCGGGACGACGAACTCCTCGTCGCGGTCAACAAGACCGGCCGCACCAACCTGCTGCGCTCGGTCAGCCGGCCGATGGGAGCCCGTATCGACCTGGACTACACCCGGTCGGGCAACACCGCCGACATGCAGGAGAGCCGCTGGGTGCTCTCCCGCACCTCGGTCTTCGACGGGCTCGCGGGTGACGGTGCCGACACGCGTCTGACCACCTTCCGCTACGAACAGGGCCGCCACGACCGGCTGGAGCGCGAGTTCCTCGGCTTCGGCCGCGTGGTGACCGAGGACCGCGATCCCGCCGCGGACGACGCCGTTCGCCGCACGGTGACCGACGAGTACCGCACCGACGGATACGTGAGCCGCGGCCTGCTCACCCGCACGCTGACCGAGGACGGCGCCGGCCACCCGTACCGCGAGACACTCAACACCTACCGGCTGCTCGACACCTCCACAGGCGAGGAAGCAGACCCGAAGAGCCGGACCGCCACCGTCTTCCCGCAGCTCACCCGCGTCGAGGAAAAGCACTACGAAGGCGCGGCCGCCGCGGGGAAGTCCACCTCCACCGACCTTTCCTACGACGAGTACGGCAACGTCACCCGCACCTTCGACGCGGGTGACGAGGGCACCGCGGACGACCTGGAGACCGTCTACGCGTACAGCGGCGCCGACGCGCAGTGCCGCGACCGGCACCTCGTCGGCACCGCCAACGCGATACGGCAGAAGGCCGCGGCCACCGGCGCGCTCCTGCGCCACCGCGAATCCACCGTCGACTGCGCGACCGGCGCCGTGAGCCAGGTACGCGAGTACCTCGACGACGACACCGCGGCCGTCTCCGACCTGACGTACCACCCGGACGGGAACCTGAAATCGGTGACCGGTCCGGCCAACGCCAAGGGACAGCGCTACAAGCTGGAGTACGGATACGACACCACCGTCGGCGTACACGTCGAGTCCGTCGAGGACAGCTTCGGCTACCGCTCGTCCACGGCGTACAACCTCAAATACGGGCAGCCCGAGCGGAACACCGACCAGAACGGCCAGCCGCTCCGGATGTCCTACGACAGCGTCGGCCGACTCGACAAGGTGACCGGGCCGTACGAGAAGGACGGCGACCAGGCCACGATCACCTTCGGCTACCACCCCGAGGCGACCGTCCCGTACGCCACGACCCAGCACCTCGACCGTGCCGCCTCGGGCGTACGCGACGACACCATCGACACCGTCACCTTCACCGACGGCCTCAAGCGTGTCCTGCAGACGAAGAAGGACGCCTCGGTGTCCGCCTCGCCCGGGGCCACGCCCACCCAGGTGATGACGGTCTCCGGCCGGCTGACGTTCGACCACCTCGGCCGCGCCGTGGAGAAGTACTACCCGGTGACCGAGGACAAGGGAGCCGCGAACACCACGTTCAACGCCTCCTTCGACACCGTGGCACCCACGAAGGAGACCTTCGACGTCCTGGACCGCTCGGTCAGGACCGTGCAACCGGACGGCGTCACCACCAGCACCGGATACGGCTTCGGCGAGGACCGGGCGGGCACCACCCGCTTCTTGCGGACCGTGACCGACGGGAACGGCAAGGAGCGCCGCACCTACACCGACGTCCGGGGTGCCACCACCTCGGTGAAGGAGTTCAACGGCTCCTCGGAGATCTGGACCAGCTACGCGTACGACCCCACAGGCCAGGTCACGACGATCACCGACGACAAGAACAACGTCACGCGCGCCGGCTACGACGCACTGGGACGCCGCATTTCGTTCGACAGCCCGGACGCCGGGCGCTCCGAGACCCGCTATGACCTCGCCGGGAACGTCACGTCGAAGATCACCGCGAACCTGCGGGCAGCGGACAAGGCCGTCGAGTACGACTACGAGTACTCGCGGCTGAAGGCCATCCGCTACCCGACGTTCCCGGAGAACAACGTCTCCTACGAGTACGGAGCCCCCGGCGCGCCGGACAACGCGGCCTCGCGCGTCACCGAGGTCCACGACGCGGCGGGAACCGTGCAGCGCGCCTACGGGGCGCTGGGCGAGGTGATCAAGGAGACCCGCACGATCACCGCGGTCCGCGACGCCCCGCGCACCTACACCACCGCCTGGCGCTACGACGCCTTCAACCGTGTGCTGGAGATGACCTATCCCGACGGCGAGGTGCTGACCTACGACTACGACTCGGGCGGCCAGGTCGGCCGGGCCACCGGATCCAAGAACGGTACCGGCTACACGTACCTGGACCGGGTCGACTACGACAAGTTCGGGCAGAAGATCCTCCAGCAGACCGGCAACGGGGTCCGCACCACCTACACCTACGACACCGAGGACCGCCGACTCGGAGCACTGAAGTCCGTGGAGCCGGGCGGAACCGCGTTCCAGGACCTGGGCTACACGTACGACAAGATCGGCAACATCACCTCGCTGGCGAACAGCGCGCCGCAGGGCGGGGACATCGGCGGTCCGAGCAGCCAGACCTACGGATACGACGACCAGTACCGGCTCACCTCCGCGTCCGGCCGGTACACGGACAAGAACAACGCGGTCAACACGTACACCCTGAGCCTGGGCTACGACTCGATCCACAACACCACGAGCAAGTCGCAGACCCACGCGGTGACCGGAGGCACCCCGGCCTTCCCGGTGGGAGGCGGCGGAGCCGGGCCGATCGAACCCGTCGAGGACCCGTCCAACCCGGACGACGTCCAGGACCGGACCACCTACGCCTACACGTACGCCTACGACGGCGCCAAGCCGCATGCCCCGACCAAGGTCGGCCCGATCAGCCACGCCTACGACGCCAACGGCAACCTGACGAGCACGGTCAACACGGCCGTCGCCGACAAGCGCCGGCAGTATGTGTGGGACGAGGAGAACCGCCTCGTCTGCAACCAGGACACGGCGACCGGCACCCTCACGCAGGACCCGAGCGGCTGCGCCGGAGCCACCGTCTCCTACGTCTACGACGACAAGGGCGACCGTGTCGTCAAGCGAAGTGACGACGGGCTCTCGCTGTACCCGAACCGGTACTACAGCGAACGCGACACCACCGGCTACAAGCACGTCTTCGTCGGCGACAGCCGCTTGACGACCAAGACCGTCGCGACCACCGGTCCCGAGGACGCCCAGCAGTTCTTCCACGCCGACCACATCGGCTCCTCCGGCTACGTCACCGACAAGCAGGGCAAGGTCACCGAGCACCTGGAGTACTTCCCGTACGGGGAGACCTGGGTGGAGGAACGCACCGGACAGGCGGACACGCCCTACCAGTTCACCGGCAAGGAACTCGACGCGGAGACCGGGCTCTACTACTACGGAGCCCGCTACTACAACCCACGGACCCAGCTGTGGGCGAGCCCCGACCCGGCCCTGCCCGACTACCTCGACGGGGACATGGCGGGCGGCATCGCCGAGCCGCGCAACCTCGCCGCCTACACGTACGCCCACAACAACCCGGTCAAGCTGACCGACCCGACCGGCAAGTGGCCGAAGATGCCGTCCTGGAAGACGATCGGCCACACCACCCTGGACGTCGTCGGCATGGTCCCGGTCGTCGGCGAGGTCGGCGACCTGGCCAACGCGGGCTGGTACGCCGCGGAAGGCGACTACGTCAACGCCGGCCTCTCCGCCGCCTCGGCCATCCCGGGCGCGGGCTACGCGGCGAACGCCGCCAAGTACGGCAACAGGGCACTCGACGCCGCACAGGCGGCCAAGAACGCCAACAACGCGGCTGACGCGGCGACTACGGCCAAGGCGGCCGACAACGCACCCGTCCCGAAGGCGGCGGACAGCCCTCCCGCACCCAAACCGGCCGAGAGCGGGGCAGGGGGCTGCGGCACCGGCAACAGCTTCACCCCGGACACCATGGTCGTGATGGCCGACGGCGACAACAAGGCCATCGAACAGGTCCGAGTCGGCGACGAGGTCACCGCCACCGACCCGGTGACCGGAGAAACCGGCCCACGCACGGTCACCGCGCTCATCACCGGTGAGGGCGAGAAGAACCTGGTCGAGATCACGGTCACCAACCCCGGTGGACATCCGGGCAAGGTCGTCGCGACGGACAACCACCCGTTCTGGGCCCCCGAACTCGGCAAGTGGCTCTACGCCAAGGAAATCGTCCCCGGAACGCTACTGCAGACCGGCAACGGCTCCTACACCCAGGTGACCGCCGTGCGCGCGTGGACCCAGCACAAGCGGGTCCACAACCTCACGGTCGATGACCTGCATACGTACTATGTGCTGGCGGGCGAGGCGTCGGTACTCGTTCACAATGCAACGCCGGGTCAGAAGTGCGATCTGACGCTGGGTGCTGGTCCGCACGCCCGAGAGGGAGTAGCCCTGGAGAACGGTGACATTGAGGCACCTGGCGTTCGAGATCTCATCAATGAGTCAGGAAATGCGCACGGCTGCCACACCTGCGGTGCCAGGACGCCGGGCACCAAGGGCGGCGATTGGATTCCAGATCACCAGCCGCCGTCTGGTCTTATCGATCTCGGAACTCCTCAGACGGCGTATCCGCACTGCCTGGACTGCGCCAGGAGGCAGGGCGGGATCGTTTCGCAACTTTCACAAGGAAAGAGCAATAAGGAATGGTAGCTGGTATCCCCATTGTTTCATTCCTGGCGAAAATCGAGCACGGATGCCTGATCTTGCGGGATGCGAGAAGTCGCGATGACGTCAGCGACTGGGACCCGGCGTCGAATGGCTGGTATCAAGAGGGCAGTTCACTCATCTTCGGCGTTCAGGCCAGTGTCGATGGTCCTGTTGAATGCGAGGTATGGAAGTCGGTTCCGCCTGTGATGCTTCCGGCGAACCTCTTTGAGACGTCACTCCCATGTCCGTCCGGGTGGCTTGTATTGCACGACCCGAACGAATACGTCCGAATGCAATTCACGGGATTCCGTGACTCCGTGATCTGTTCGGTTATGGTCGATGATCTGCAATTCCCGTCAATGATCCAGATCTTGCTGAGGGGGTAAGCCGATTAGATTCTTGATGCTTGCAGGACCGGGCGAGGCCATATTCGGGGGTCTCGCCTGCTTCTCGCATACGGCGTGAGGGCGTCCTTCTGCTGGGGAAAGTCGGCCGTCGATGGTCCGTTTGATCTGGGCCCAGACGCCTTTCTGAGAGTTGAGGTCGGGTGCGTGGGAGGGCAGCTGGAAGACGGTCGGCCCAGGTCGCCGATGTCCTCCCGGTCGGCGAACGCCTGCGGGAAGTGGGGCTGCCGCCAGGCGTACATGTCGTGCCGCGAGTCCGGCACCCGAGTCGAGACCGCGAGTGGAGGTCTGCCCGGCGGCGAGGGCCCGGAGTCAGCACCGATCCAGCACGACGCACCCGAACGGGCCGGAACGGACGCCGGCGGAAGTCAGCACCACGTCAGCACCAGTACATCTGTGCTCGATTTGCCTCGTGCAGTCCGTGCCTCTGACCTGCGTGTTTGTGCGCGAGGGCGCCGCGTGGTGAGCGGCGCCCTCCCATGCGGAGAACATCTGGCTGCGCACGAAGAGGTACCACGCGAACGGCAAGGTCAGGAGCGGTGCGGGCGGGGTCTGCTATCTGTACTTTCCCGACCGCCCGACTCCCGCCCAGCGCAAGGCGCTTCAGGCCGTCGGGGTGTTCTGGCCGGCGGGATCGGTCACGGGGTCTTCGGCAGGTTCCCGACGAAGATCAGGCCGTCCGTCGTTCCCAGGTGCGCCGGGTCCAGCGGGGCGTAGCCGAACCAGGGGGAGACGCGCGTCGTCGGCAGGTCGGTGCCGAGGTGTGCGGCGAGGCGGTGGGGGTCGAGGAGGCAGGGGGGCTCGGGGAGCTGCTCGTACAGCAGGCCCTCCAGCGTGTCCGGCGGCGGCGCGTCCACGCCCTGATGGCGGATGGTGCCCAGGGCCGTGGCGACGAAGGCGTACTCCGCGCGCAGGCGCGTGCTCACCAGGGCGCCGGCGCTCCACCACTCCAGCGGGTCCCCGCCCATCCGCATCGTGCTCTTCTCCCGCTGGAGATGGGAGTTGTGGGAGTAGGCGAAGACCGGACCCCGGTCGGCGAGGGCGAGCAGGTTCTCGGCCATCATCCGGTCCCGTACGCCCAGCAGCCGGGTCAGGCGGGCGGGCGAGGTGTCCGCCATCCAGTGGTGGTACTGGAGCAGGCCGAGCGCGGTGCGCGCGTGGAGGCGGGCGAGGTCCAGCTCCTCCCGCGAGGTCGCCGCGAGCAGCAGGGGCGCCTGCTCGTCGAGCAGCGCCGCCAGGTCGTCGGCGAGCAGGCGCAGCTCGCGGGCCTCGGGCGAGCGGCCCACCGAGCGGGCCGGGTCGTACATGACGGCGGGGTCGGTCCACTGCTCGTCGGTGCCGAGCAGGCGGTCCAGGGTGTCGGCGGTACAGGACAGCAGGGCTGGGTTCACATGGGCCGCGAGCCGGCCGTGGAGCGCGGTCAGGGCCTGCCGGGGGCTCTCGGCGCCGCTGATCTCCAGCGGGCCGTCGAAGCCCGCGAAGCGGACCCGGTCGTCGGCGGGCCGGCCCTCGTTGAAGGCGCGCATCCAGCGCACCAGGGCGCGGTTGGCCGCCGAGGTGCCCCAGCCGTGGCTGATGCCGCGCTCCACGACCTCGTCGAGGCGGTCGGCGCCGTCGGTGCCGTCAGTGGCGCCGGAGGTCACGTACGCGTCCACGGCGAGCCCCCTGAGGCAGTCGCTCTCCAACGCGATCGTGCGGTAGCCCTCCTCCTCGACGAGCTGCCGGAAGAGTGCGTTGCGCAGGTCGAGGAGGGAGTCCTCGCCGTGGGTGGGCTCGCCGAGGGCGAGCAGCCGGGGCCGGTCCGGGAGCAGCTCCAGGACGGCGGCAGCAGAGACGGAACGGGCGGTGTCCTTGATGTCAGTCGCCATGCCTTCAACGCTATCGTTGAAGCCTCGGTGGAGACTTACGGCCGCCTTTCCCGCGCTATCGTCGGATGCATGGGGAGAAACCTTCAAAGCAGGAGTACGGGCGAGCGGCTGCGGCCGATCGATCTGGCCCGTGGGCACGGTCTCTCCACCCAGGCGGTTCGCAACTACGAGGAGGCCGGCATCCTCCCGCCCGCCTCCCGCACGCCCAGCGGCTACCGCGCCTACACCCCGCTCCACGCGAGCGCCCTGCGCGCCTTCCTCGCCCTGCTGCCCGGCCACGGGCACCCGGCGGCGACCGCGATCATGCGGGCCGTGAACGAGGGCGACCCCGACGAGGCCTTCCGCCTCGTCGACGAGAGCCACGCCCTCCTCCTGGAGGACCGCCGCACCCTCCGGGCGGTGGAGGGCGCCCTGCGCGATCTCGGTCCGGAACCCCCGGGTGGTGCGCACAGGTCGTCCGGCGACACCTTCATCGGTCCGCTGGCCCGCCGGCTCGGCATCCGGCCCGCCACCCTCCGCGCGTGGGAGCGTGCCGGACTGGTGCGCCCGCGCCGGGACCCCCGTACCGGATACCGGGTGTACGCGGAGGCCGACGTACGGGACGCCCGCCTCGCCCACCAGCTGCGCCGCGGCGGCTATCCGCTGGAGCGGATCGCCCCGCTGCTCGCGCAGGTACGGGCCGCCGGCGGCCTCGAACCCCTGGAAGGCGCCCTCGGCGACTGGCGCGCCCGGCTCTCGGCCCGCGCCCGCGCGATGCTGGCCGGGGCGGCGGAACTGGACGCGTACCTCCGCGAGCGCGGCTGAGCGGGCGTCCCGCGGGCAGGCGCCCGTCGGAGGGCTCCTATCGGAGGGCTCCCGTCGGAGGGCTCCCGTGCCGCCGAACCGTGAGAAGGGACCCGAACCGTGAGACGGGACGGGCGACCGGGCATAACCCTCCTTACGGGACCCGATCCCCGAGCCCCACAGGGAGGAGCGCGCCGCCATGGTCGTCGAACGCCGGCTGCCCACCGAAGAGGCCCGGGAGCTGCTCGCCCTGGTCCGGGAGATCGCCGAGCGCGAGATCGCGCCCCGCGCCGCCGAGGAGGAGGCCGCCGGGCACTTCCCCCGCGAGCTGTTCCGGCTGCTCTCCGCGTCCGGGCTGCTCGGACTGCCGTACGACTCCGCCCACGGCGGCGGCGACCAGCCGTACACCGTCTACCTCCAGGTCCTGGAGGAGCTCGCCGCCGCCCGGCTCACCGTGGCCCTCGGCGTCAGCGTGCACAGCCTGTCCTGCCACGCCCTCGCCGCCTTCGGCAGCGAGGAGCAGCGTGCCGCCCACCTCCCCGCGATGCTCGGTGGCGGGCTCCTCGGCGCGTACTGCCTGTCCGAGCCCTCCTCGGGCTCAGACGCGGCCGCGCTGCGCACCCGCGCGGTCCGGGACGGCGACGAGTGGGTGCTCGACGGCACCAAGGCATGGATCACCCACGGCGGGATCGCCGACTTCTACACGGTCATGGCCCGCACCGGAGCCGAGGGCCCGAAGGGGATCACGGCCTTCCTGGTGCCCGGCGAGGCGCCCGGCCTGAGCGCCGCCGCGCCCGAGCGGAAGATGGGCATGAAGGGCTCGCCCACCGCCCAGGTGCACCTCGACGGCGTCCGGGTCCCGGACGCCCGCCGGATCGGGGCCGAGGGCCAGGGTTTCGCCATCGCCCTCGCGGCCCTCGACTCGGGGCGGCTCGGCATCGCGGCCTGCGCGGTGGGCGTGGCGCAGGCCGCGCTCGACACGGCCGTGGCGTACGCGCGCGAGCGCCGCCAGTTCGGCCGGCCGATCGCCGACTTCCAGGGGCTGCGCTTCCTGCTCGCCGACATGGCCACCCAGGTCGAGGCGGGCCGCGCCCTCTACCTGGAGGCGGCGCGGCTGCGCGACGAGGGCCGGTCCTTCGGCAAGCAGGCGGCCATGGCGAAGCTGTTCTGCTCGGACGCGGCGATGCGGGTCACGACGGACGCGGTGCAGGTGCTCGGGGGGTACGGCTACACCGCGGACTTCCCCGTCGAGCGGCTGCTGCGGGAGGCGAAGGTGCTCCAGATCGTCGAGGGTACCAATCAGATCCAGCGTGTGGTCATCGCACGCCACCTGGCCGGACCAGAGTCCCGTTGACCCGTACCGTACGGTCCGCCCAGACGGGCCCCGCGGCCAGTCGGCTCCACTCCTGGTCGCTGTGGCCCGGCAGGGTCCTGCCGCGGCTGGCCCACAGGTCGAGCACCGCCCGGTAGATGGGCGGGTCGGCGGGGTGGCCCGGCGCGGCGGCCCGCGCAGGCGCGGGCACGGGCACGGGGACGGGGACGGGCGCCGGAACGGGAACGGACGGGGGCGGGGGTACGGGTACGGGCGCGGGCGCGGCGGGCGAGGCGGCCTGCGACTCGGGCGCCCGGGCGGGCGCGGGAACCGGCGCCGGAACCGCCTGCTGAACCGATTCTTCAGAGCGCGGCTCGGACTGTCGATGCCGGCCGTATCCGCTGGGTGTCGTATACAGCGTGGTCATGCCCGGACCAACGCTCCGGCCCGGCCCGCGGTCACCGCCGGACGCCGTCGAGCGGGAGTTCGAGCCGTCCCCGTCGGCGTCCCCGGCGGGCGGCCGCAGTGCCGGGGCTCAGGCCCGTACGCCTTCCGCCTCCCTTCCCCGCGTGCACGACTCTGGTCCCCGGCCCGCGTTCTGACGTACCGTCAGTTCTCCTTCGCCGCCGAGGAGGTCACACGTGTCAGACGACCGGCCCGTCCCGCTCGACGAATACCCCGTGCACCAGGCGCCGCTCTCCATGAAGCACCACGTCAGCGGCGACCGGAACGCCTACGACCGGTGCATCTTCCATGTCTTCGACCACCAGGGCCGCGCCCTGCTCGTCGCCGGGCTCGGCGTCTACCCCAACACCGGCGTCGTCGACGCCTACGCGACCCTGCGCACCGGCGACCGGCTGCACGCGGTCCGCGCCTCCGACGCGCTCGGCGAGGACCGGATGAACCTCTCCGTCGGGCCGCTGACCATCACCGTCGACGAGCCGCTCAAGCGCCTCTCCCTGCACTGCGCCCCCGACCCCGCCGACCCCGACGGGCTCTCCTTCGCTCTCACCTGGACCGGCGACTTCCCCGCCGTCTGGGAACCGCACCACACCCAGCGGCGCGGCGACCGCCTCACCCTGGAGGGCCGCCGCTTCGTCCAGGCCGGACACTGCGCGGGCCTGATCCGCGCGGGCGGCGAGGAGTTCACCGTCACGGCGGGGGAGTGGACCGGCACCCGCGACCGCAGCTGGGGCGTGCGCCCGCTGCCCGGCGAAGAGCCGGGCCGCGCCGAGGAGTTCCGCCCCGAGGGCTTCCACTGGCTCTGGATCCCGATGCGTTTCGAGGACCGCTTCCTCATGGTCGTCGTCCAGGAGGACGCCGACGGCTACCGCACCCTCAACGAGGCGCTGCTCGTACGGAACGGGCGGCGCGACACCCAGCTCGGCTGGCCCCGCACCGACATCGCCTACCGCCCCGGCACCCGCGACCCGGAACGTGCCGTCGTCCACCTCACCGACCCGGCCGGCAAGTCCCTGGAGATCGGCGTCGAGATCCTCGCGTCCTCCCCGCTCGCCGTCGGCGCCGGCTACCCGCCCGCCCCCGACTGGCAGCACGGCAGCTGGCAGGGCCGCGAGTGGACCGACCGCCGGGTCTACGACCTCTCCGACCCGGCCGCACACCCGCTCGCCGCGTACGGCGTCACCGACCACGCCGCCCGCTTCACCCTCGACGGACACACCGGCCACGGCATCTTCGAACACGGCTCCTTCGGCCGCCACGACCCGAGCGGCTTCGCCGACCACACCTCCACGGCCCCGTGAAGGAGCCCTTCATGACCGCGCGTGCGCCCCGCCCCCGCACCTCCACCCGCGACCCCGAGGAGCTCGGCCGACGGCTCACCGCCTGGCTCGACGGGCGGCTCCCCGGTGCGCGGGCCGTCGGTCTCGCCGTACCCGGGTCCAACGGCATGTCCAGCGAGACCCTGCTCTTCGACCTGGAGCACCCGGACGCACCGGTGCGCGGCTGCGCGCTCCGACTGGCCGCCGACCCCGCCGCGTACACCGTCTTCCCCGTCTACGACATGGCCCGGCAGCACCGGGTGATGCGGCTCGTCGGCGCGCACACCGACGTGCCGGTGCCGCGGGTGCTGTGGCTGGAGGAGGACCCGGGGCCGCTGGGTGCGCCGTTCTTCGTGATGGAACGCGCCGAGGGCCGGGTGCCGCCGGACGTCATGCCTTACACGTACGAGGGAAACTGGCTCCACGCGGCGAGCGACGCCGAACGGGCCGTCCTGGAGGCCGAGTCGGTCGCGGTCCTGGCCCGGCTCCACGACCAGTTCCCGGCGAGCCAGGCGGAGTTCCTGCTGCCGGCGGGGCCGGGTAGTCCGCTGCGGCGGCATGTCGAGGCCCAACGCGCCTACTACGCCTGGGTGGTGGACGGACTCGCGCCCTCGCCGCTCATCGAGTCGGCCTTCGACTGGCTGGAGGCGCACTGGCCGGCCGACGAGGGCCCGGCGGTGCTCACCTGGGGCGACGCCCGGATCGGGAACATCGTCTACGACGGGTTCAGGCCCGCGGCCGTGCTCGACTGGGAGATGGCGGCCTGCGCCCCGCGCGAGGTCGACCTCGGCTGGACGGTCTATCTGCACCGCTTCTTCCAGGACCTGACGGTGGGCTTCGGGCAGCGGGGACTGCCGGACCTCCTGCGCCGCGACGCGGTCGAGCGGCGGTACGCCGCACTCACCGGGCACACGCCCCGCGACATGGAGTTCCACACGCTGTACGCGGCGCTGCGGCACGCGATCGTGATGCTCAGGATCGCGTACCGGCAGGCGTACTTCGGGGAGGTGGACGTGCCGGTGAACGCCGAGTACGCCGACGGCCTGATCCTGCACCACGCCACGCTGGCGGCGATGGTGCAGGGACGCTACTGGTGAGGACCGGGAGGCTCGGGCGCCGGTCCGGGACCGTGCGGGACCAGACCGCGGATCAGACCGCGGGTCGGGCCGTGGATCAGGCCGCGCGGCGCAGCTGGGCCGGCTTGATCGGGCGCGAGCCCGGGCCGCCCACGTGCGAGAACGGCTGCATCCGCCAGTCCAGGCCCTGAGGCAGCGTCAGGAGCAGGGCGGTGTCCTGCTCCTGGGCCTCCAGGGTCTCGTCGGCGGCGCTCGCCTCGGTCGCGGCGCGGCCGGTGCCGGAGCAGACCGTGAGCACGAAGGGGTTCCACGGCGTCGGGCAGAGCGCGTGCTCCGGCAGGACGTCCTCGTCCGCGAGCAGCGCGATCGGCTGCTCGCAGTCCGGGCAGATCACCCGGTACATCTCAAAGGTGTCGTACGCGTCGAGCTCGTCGACGGTGTCGACGGAATCAACAGGCTCCTGCATGGAGAATCTCCCCCTCGGACGGGTCGGCCGGATCTGAGTGGCCTCGACCACAGCAAGCAATTCCCATACGGCCGACCGCATAACCGTGAGGTCACGCCCGAGACCCGCAGATGACTGTGGCGTTCGTCACATGCCCGTCGCAGATGCCCCAAGGATGCCCCGTACACCCCGCGAATGCCCCGGACACCGGCATGCACCCTGCCCCCGGCTGTGCCCCCGACCCGCCGGGGCAATAGGGTCGCCGCATGGAGGAGCTGGATCGTCAGATCGTCGAGTTGCTCGTCAAGGACGGGCGCATGAGCTACACCGACCTGGGCAAGGCCACCGGCCTGTCCACCTCGGCCGTGCATCAGCGCGTCCGCCGACTGGAGCAGCGCGGTGTCATCCGCGGCTATGCCGCCGTCGTCGACCCGGAGGCCGTCGGCCTGCCGCTCACCGCCTTCATCTCGGTGAAACCCTTCGACCCCAGCGCCCCCGACGACACCCCCGACCGGCTCGCCGACATCCCCGAGATCGAGGCCTGCCACAGCGTCGCCGGCGAGGAGAACTACATCCTCAAGGTGCGCGTCGCCACCCCGCTCGAACTGGAGCACCTGCTCAGCCGGATCCGCTCCCAGGCCCATGTCTCCAGCCGCACCACGGTGGTGCTCTCCACCCCGTACGAGGCACGTCCGCCCCGTATCTAGAACGCCCCGGCCGGAGCACCCCCGGGACCCGGCGGACAAACCGGGTCTCCGTAGGTCCTAGCCTGGTGGGATGAGCGCCAACGAACACCGCACCGTGCTGCTGCGCGGTGGAGAAGTCCACAGCCCCGCCGACCCCTTCGCCACCGCCATGGTGGTCGAGCGCGGGCACGTCGCCTGGGTCGGCTCGGAGGGCGCGGCCGACGCCTTCGTCGCCGGGGTGGACGAGGTGGTCGACCTGGAGGGCGCGCTCGTCACCCCCGCGTTCGTCGACGCCCATGTGCACACCACCGCCACCGGCCTGGCGCTGACCGGCCTCGACCTGTCCGCGGCCGGCTCGCTCGCCGACGCGGCCGAGCGGATCCGCGGCTACGCCGAGGCCCGCCCCGCCGACCGGATCCTCATCGGGCACGGCTGGGACGCCGCCCGCTGGCCCGAGCGCCGCCCGCTCACCCGCGCCGAGCTCGACGAGCTGACCGGCGGCCGGCCGCTCTACCTCACCCGGATCGACGTGCACTCGGCCGTCGTCACCACGGCCCTGCTCGACCTGGTGCCCGGCGTCCGCGAGCTCGACGGCTTCCACGACGGGCAGCAGCCGCTCACCGGTGCCGCCCACCACGCCGTACGGGCCGCCGCCTACGCGGCGCTCTCGCCGCGCCAGCGCACCGAGGCGCAGCGGGCCGCCCGCGAGCACGCCGCCTCGCTCGGCATCGGCACCCTGCACGAGTGCGGCGGTCCCGAGATCTCCTCCGAGGACGACTTCACCGGTCTGCTCGACCTGGCCCGCAGCGAGCCCGGTCCCCGGATCGTCGGCTACTGGGCCGACCTGGACGTCGAGCGGGCCCGCGCCCTCGGCGCCCTCGGCGCGGCCGGCGACCTGTTCGCCGACGGCTCCCTCGGCTCCCACACCGCGTGTCTGCACGAGCCGTACGCCGACCTCGCGGGTATCGGCCACTCCGGCACCGGCCACTCCGGTACCGGCCACTCCGGCGCGGGACACACCGGCACCGCCCACCTCGACGCGGCCGCGATCACCGCCCATGTCGTCGCGTGCACCGAGGCCGGCCTGCAGGCCGGATTCCACGCGATCGGCGACGCCGCCGTCGACGCGGTCGTCGAGGGCGTCCGGGCCGCCGCCGAGAAGCTGGGCCTGGCCCGCATCCGGTCCGCCCGGCACCGCGTCGAGCACGCCGAGATGGTGAGCCCCGAGGCCATCGCCGGCTTCGCCGAGCTCGGCCTGACCGCCTCCGTGCAGCCAGCCTTCGACGCGTACTGGGGCGGCGAGGAGGGCATGTACGCCGACCGCCTCGGCGTCGAGCGGGCCCGCGCCCTCAACCCGTACGCCGCGATGCTGCGCTCCGGCGTGCCCCTCGCCTTCGGCTCGGACAGCCCGGTCACCCCGCTCGACCCGTGGGGGACCGTGCGGGCCGCCGCCTTCCACCGCACGCCCGAGCACCGGATCTCGGTGCGCGCCGCCTTCACCGCGCACACCCGGGGCGGCTGGCGCGCGGTCGGCCGCGACGACGCCGGCACCCTGGTGCCGGGCGCCCCGGCCGACTACGCGATCTGGCGGGCCGGCGAGCTCGTGGTGCAGGCGCCGGACGACCGGGTGGCCCGCTGGTCGACCGATCCGCGCTCCGGGACGCCCGGTCTGCCCGATCTGACCCCCGGCGGTGACCTTCCGGTCTGCCTGGAGACGGTGGTCTCGGGGCAAACCGTGTTCGTGCGGCCGAACGAGTGACCTAAGGACATTTCGCGCCGCCGCCCGCACCCCGCCGGGTTCGCCCGCGACCTGCGGATCTTCGTGGACCATCTGCAGAGACGGTTCATCGCCGCAGGTCAAACGGGTGTTGACAGCGGACCGGGACCGGCCGGTAGGTTCGGCGCGTCCACCAAGGACGTCCGACCGGTTGCAAACCTCCACGCAGGCACCGAACGCCGCCCGCGCCTCGGGGGCGAGGGAAGGTTTTTCCGGCGGAGGGTGCGACCCGGGTGGGGCCCGGTGTTCAGTAGACAACGGCCTCGGTCGATCCGCAGCCAGCGGATCCCGGGTCGGCCCGAAGGACGCCGGGCCCCGATCCCGCACCTCGTGCGCGCGGCTCGCTATGGTGGGGGCTCGCGCATGTATCCGAAGGGGCAGTAGTGAACGACGGTGGCCAGAGGCGTTACGGCCCGCTCGGCAAGGCCTTGGTGATCATCCCGACCTACAACGAGGCGGAGAACATCAAGCCGATCGTCTCCCGTGTACGGGAGGCGGTACCCGAGGCGCATGTGCTCGTCGCCGACGACAACAGCCCCGACGGCACGGGCAAGTTCGCCGACGAGCTCGCCGCCGAGGACGACCACGTCCACGTGCTGCACCGCAAGGGCAAGGAGGGCCTCGGCGCCGCCTACCTCGCGGGCTTCCGCTGGGGCATGGACCACGGCTACGACGTCCTCGTCGAGATGGACGCCGACGGCTCCCACCAGCCCGAGGAGCTGCCCCGGCTGCTGACCGCCCTCAAGGGCGCCGACCTGGTGCTCGGCTCCCGCTGGGTGCCCGGCGGCCGGATCGTGAACTGGCCCAAGTCCCGCGAGTTCATCTCGCGCGGCGGCAGCCTCTACTCCCGGCTCATGCTCGACGTGCCGATCCGCGACGTCACCGGCGGCTACCGTGCCTTCCGCAAGGAGACCCTGCAGGGCCTCGGCCTCGACGACGTCGCCTCGGCCGGCTACTGCTTCCAGGTCGACCTGGCGCGCCGCGCGGTCGCCAAGGGCTTCCACGTGGTGGAGGTGCCCATCACCTTCGTCGAGCGGGAGATCGGCGACTCCAAGATGAGCCGGAACATCGTCGTCGAGGCGCTGTGGCGGGTCACCGGCTGGGGCCTGACGGCCCGGGCGGAGAAGGTCGGCAAGCTCCTGGGCCGCAAGCCCTCCTGAGGCCGCAAGCCCTCCTGGGGCCGCTCGCCGGCACGTCCGCCTGAGCCCGCGCGGGCCAGGGCCCGTCCGGTGGATCATGGCCGGGTCCGCGACGTCGGACGCGGCGCCCCCCTGGGCCCTGCGGGCCCGGGGGCAACCCCCGCGCTGCTTCCCCCAGCCCCTCGTGGGCCCGCCCGCGCCCGGCCGGTTGCCCACGGCGTCGTACTGATCTCCGTGGTACTGATCTCCGTCGTACTGATCTTTCCTTTACGACGTTCCCGAGGGCTCCCAGGCACACTGGGGTGCATGACGACCGGCGTATCGCCTTCCCCCGCCCCCCGGCGCTCCCGCGCGCGCACCTTCCTGCCCCTGGCCCTCGCGGCCTGGCTGGTCCTGGAGATCTGGCTGCTCACCGTCGTGGCGGACGCGGCGGGCGGGTTCACCGTGTTGCTGCTCCTGGTGGGCGGCGCCGTGCTCGGCGGCGCCGTGATCAAGCGGGCCGGCCGCCGCGCCTTCGCCAGTCTCACCGGCACCTTCCAGCGCGCCCAGGAGGCGGCGCAGCGCGGCGAGATGCCGGCGGCGCCCGACCGGGCCGCCACCGAGGACCGCAACGGCTTCCTCATGCTCGGCGGACTGCTCCTGATGATCCCCGGCCTGGTCTCCGACGCCCTCGGTCTGCTGCTGCTGATCCCGCAGGTGCGTACGGCCGTCGGGCGGTACGCGGAGCGGACGGTGGAGCGCCGGATGAGCGCCGCGCCGCCCGGGAGCCTCCAGGACGCCTTCCAGCAGGCCCGCATGCACCGGCCGGACGGGAAGGTCGTGCCGGGTGAGGTCATCCGCGAGGACACGCCCCGGGGCCCCTCGCGCCCGCAGGAGCCCCGCCCGCCCCTGATGCCCTGAGGCGGGGAGCCCAGGGCGGGAGCCCGGCTCCGGGCGCGTACGCGAACGCCGCGGCTGAGCCGCCGTTCCTCCTGGAGGTTGTAGTAGACGAGGTTGGAGGGCTGGCCCGCCTTCTCCGCGAGCATGCCCTGGCCGGCAAGGC